>CAZUAY010000021.1:0-21995 GCA_964618405.1 uncultured Lentisphaerales bacterium | reverse complement strand
CTTCGATCATTTTTTCGATGTGTGCAGGATGGCTGTCGCTGATCCAAGAAACCGCGCTGTGTCCGGCAACGGGAACGAGCTTGGCAACCTTATCGACTTTAACATCATGTAAATCTACCGTTCGATTCACGCAAAGAATATGCGTGGCATGCGAGATCACAATGCGCAGGTTGTGGGACACGATCAGCACGGTCTTCGTCTTGTTCAGTTCCTTGAACAAAGTATAGAGCTCCGCTTCCGTCCCAGCATCGACATTCGCCGTCGGCTCATCGAGCAAGAGCAGCTCCGTCTCGTAACAAAGCGCTTGAGCAATCAGCACGCGCTGACGTTCTCCACCCGATAATTCGGCGAAAAGTGATTTTGCTTTACAACTAAGTCCCACGGTCTCCAAGGCCTCGGCCGCGACCTTTCGGTCTTTCCGATTGAAGCCGCCAAACAAATTTTCGGCTGCGCGGCCCAGCATGACCGATTCAATCACCGAGATCGGAAAACTCGGATCGAAGTGGATCTGCTGCGGAACAAACCCTATTCGACGGCGTCCCACGGCGGCAGGCTTTCCCAAAACAGAAATCGTGCCGAATCGTGGCTCAAGCACTCCCAAGAGCAAATTGAGCAGGGTGGACTTGCCACCGCCATTGGGACCCACAACCGCGACAAGTGCCTTGCTCGGAATATCGAACGTAACGTTGTGAAGCACTTCGTTCGCACCGTAGGCAAAGCAAACATCGCGAACGGAAACCGCAGGGTCTTCAGTCCCAGTTTCAATTTTTGATGTGTGAATTTCCTTGGATGCAATCATTCTGGGATTATAGTCGAATCCAGTGCTGAAGCAAAGGAGAAGTTACAGAAAAAGTAGCGATCGCGAAGTCGCGATCTTTAATCCGTCTCCTCTGTTCCTGTCTCTGCTAAGACTCATTGCAATCGCAACGAGTCATGTCGCTGCTTTTAGGGCGTCGATTAATCGCCCATTGACTTTGGCGAACAACGCCCATTAGAATCGTGACGTCGTTTTCAGTCAGAGCACCGCGCGCGAAAATCCGGTTAAAGGCCGCCATCATGTGATCGGCCTTTGGCTCCTCCATAAACCCAATTTCAAGTAGATAGTCGCGCCAGAGATCGAACATCCGATCGCGCAGTGCTCCGGGAGCCAATTCAGATTTTTCCTTGATTGGCTCATAGCCTCCCTGCGCCGAAAATAACTCATAGCATAGAACCATGATTGCTTGGGCAAGGTTGAGTGATGCGTGTTCCGTTGACGTCGGAATGCGCACGAGATGCGTACATTGTGCAACCTCTTCGTTTAAGAGCCCCTTATCTTCACGACCGAACACAATCGCCACAGGTCCTTTATCCGATAGCGCAGCAAGCGCTCGCGCAACATCACGAGGCCCTCCCGCATGTTGACGATAAAGGCCTTGGCGTGCGGTGGTTCCGGCCACTGCCACGCAATCGCTGATGGCTTCGGCAAGTGTGGGATAAACTTCCCGAGCACTCAACACATGCTCTGCATGGCAGGCCATCATTTCCGCTTCGGCCCACTTAATGTCCGCATCAGGCGCAACAAGTCGCAATTTCGAAATTCCCATATTGACCATCGCGCGGCACGCGCTACCCACATTCCCTCCGTAAAGGGAGCCGACCATGACAATGCGTATGTTTTCTTGTGACATCGCGATTCGTGCCTTAGAGGCCGTGGTACTGTTTATACCATTTGGCGAATTCAGGGATGCCAACTTCTATCGTCGTCGTCGGTTCAAACCCCAGCTTGGCGTTGATGCGAGTAATGTCCGCGTACGTCGCGGGAACGTCTCCTGGCTGCATGGGCAACATCTCCATCTTCGGCTTTACCCCAAGGGCCCCCGAAAGCAGCTCAATAAGATGCATCAGTTTCTCAGAACGGTTATTACCGATATTAAAGATTTCGTAGGGGTCAAGGTTTTTCGACTGGATGCAAGCCACGACACCCGTGATGATGTCATCGATAAAAGTAAAGTCACGCATCATGTTGCCGTGGTTGAACACCTTGATGGGACGACCGGCCAACATCGCCTCTGTAAACAACCACATCGCCATGTCCGGTCGGCCCCAAGGGCCATAGACCGTAAAGAAGCGAAGCCCGATGGTCTGCATCCCATAGAGGTGCGTGTAAGCGTGCGCCATCAGCTCGTTCGCCTTTTTCGTGGCGGCATACAGACTAACCGGATTGTCGACCTTATCCTCCTCATTAAACGGTAACTTCGTATTGCCGCCGTAGACGCTGGAGCTCGACGCATAAACGAGGCGGGGAACTTGATGATGCCGACAGCATTCGAGAATATTTGCAAAACCATCAAGGTTGCTGTTGATGTATACGGCCGGGTTGGTCAGCGAATAACGTACGCCCGCCTGCGCAGCTAGATTACAGACAACATCGAACGGTTCGCTTTTGAAAATTTCATTCAACCGAGCGACGTCGCACAAGTCGCAACGAAATCCCTTGTAGCCCAGACTTGTCTCAAGCAACTCGTGGCGTGCCTCTTTCAGCGCAACGCTGTAGTAGTCGTTAAAATTGTCGATGCCGACCACCTGATGCCCCTCGGCCAGCAGACGCTCTGCTAGGTGCATCCCGATGAATCCCGCCGCTCCGGTTACTAAAACTTTCATCTTACTCCTGATTGCTTGCCCAAACGACCGATTACGAAGAAGGCTCGGCACCAAATGAACATCGTCGCCAATTGTATGAAACTTCACGGCATAAGACAAGAAGAGAGCGAGGATTTATAGGCGTCTCTATTGGGTCGTTTCTAGTCTTTATTAATCTGTTTTTTCGATTGGGTGGTTGAGGTATTGGATGGCAGCTTCGAGAGGCGCATCGAGGTTGGCGCTGATTTTCTCAGCGCTGCTTGGAGGGCACAGCTCTGGATGCGTCGTGCAAAGGCGTTTGATTGTGGCCGCATGAAATTCTTCGAAAGACTGGGCCACCTCGATGTCGGGTTTGATCCCCTGACCGTGGATCATGGTTGATAGAGGCGTGTAGTAGTGAGCCGTGGTGAGTAGCAACGCTTCTTCAGGGCGCGAGGAGAGATTAAAGACAGACTGTACCGAGGCCTTGCCAAATGATGTTTCACCGATGAGAATGCCACGATCGTTGTCCTGAATCGCCCCAGCGAGTATTTCGGAGGCCGAGGCACTACCGCCGTTGATCAGCACGACAAGCGGGATGCCGTTGAGCAGATCCTTGTTGCGAGTTTTGTAGACTTCGTCATCTTCTTCCTTGATTCGCCCCTTGGTATAAACGATAACTTTGTTTTTGGGGAGAAAGACGTCAGCGATGTCGGTTGCCGCTAGCAAGAGTCCACCCGGATTATCGCGCAAATCCAAAATATAGCCTTTCATTTTGTGCTTCCTTTGTTCACGGAGTGCAAGGCGCAATTCCGCTGGCGTGTTTTCGCCGAACTTAGCGATGTAGGCGTAGCCGATAGAATTGGTGAGAATCTGTACTGATTGTACGGTCGGAACTTTTAGGTCAGCGCGTTTGATGGCAATCGGTATTGCGGACTCGGCGCCAGCATGCTGGATCGTGAGAATGACGACCGTTCCGGGTTCACCGCGGATTAAGTCCATGGCGTCTTCAAACGAGGTGGTTTCGGGTGTCGCGTCACTGATGCCGAGAATTTGGTCGCCTGATCGGATGCCAGCACGAAAGGCAGGAGAGCCTGGCATTGGGTAGTCGATGATCCAAGTATTGTCGAGGTTGCTGACCGTGATGCCGATGCCGATCAGATGCCCCTTTGAATCCCTCTGGAACAAGTCGAAGTCGTCCGAGCGCATGAAGTTGCTGTAAGGATCGAGTGAGTAGACCATACCGTCAAGGGCAGCATAGACGAGGCTTTTAAACGTGGTTGTCTTCACGTGGCGATTCTTAATGATGAACATCGCTTCGGTCAGGACCGATATTTCTTTATAGGGCGACGTTGTTGTTGCCGATGCTACTGCGTTCGTTGCGATGCTTTCTGACGCTGCTTGCGTCGGGTTGGTTTCGGCAACGACGAGCTGGAGGCCGACGAACAGGGAGACGATGAAGCTGTTGATTATTTTATTCACGAAGTTTTCTAGTGCCTTTGTGGGTTATCCATTTAAGAATGAAGCCGGACACGATTCCGGAAAGGATGCCGACGAGATGGGCGAAATAGGCAACGTTCGACTCCACAAGCACCAGCTCTGCGGCATTCAAAAAAAAGAGGATGGCGGCTAGGGCCCATGCTGACACGGCGATGGGGAAGGGGATAAAGAGGTCGAATTGCTCGTGCGGTTTCAGCGCGGCGAAGGCACCGACCAACCCCAGCACGCCAGCAGAAGCTCCAACGCAAGGTTGCGCGGAGTTGAGTCCGTTAGCAAGGGTCCAACAAATCCCGCCGATAATCCCGCTGGCGATGAAAACGCCCCACATCTGTCGGTTGCCGATGTCCTTCTCGATGGCGGTTCCGAAGGTGAGTAAACCGATAAGGTTGAGCACGAGATGCGAGGTGGAACCGTGCAGAAACATATAGGTTACGGGAGTCCAGAAGAAGCCCAACGAAAGGCCGATTCCGTGGATGGCAAACAAGAAGGTGAGCACGTCAGGCACCAGCAGGTAGTTTGAGCCTTCGCCTAACAGGACAGTTCGTACAGGGGCTTGCGCCACCACCATTTGCATCACACGCATGAGGATACACAAGCCCGCGATGATTTTTACGCCGTTGGGAATTCCGGCGAGCACAGACCACAGGGATGCGGCGCCCCTCTTGACGCGGGTTAGTAAGAGCATGGCGTTAGCGCGTTTTGGCGGCCCTCTTACGGAAAAATTTGCGGACGTTGACGATGGGGTCCGCATCGGTCGTGAGGAACATTGCATCGATCTTGTTGCGCTTAAAAAGTGCTGCTAACGATTCAGTTTTCTCCGCAGCCTTCGCCGCAAAGGTCTCGCGAAGGCTCTTCGAGGACGTGTCAACCCACATGGTTTCACCCGTTTCAGGGTCTTCGAGTTCGATCATGCCGATATCGGGTAGCGCATTCTCGCAGGGGTCTGAGAGATGGCAGCAGACGAGGTCGTGATGGAGTGCAGATATGGACAGCCGCTTCTCCCAGCCCTCATCTTGAAAGTCTGAGACCAGGAAGACGACAGCTTTGCGCCGCAACACGTTGTTGAGATAATTGAGGGCTCCTGCGATGTCGGTGCCGCCATTAGGATTATCGGCGGCTAACACCTCGCGAACGAGACGCATGACGGCTTTCCGGCCTTTGCGGGGCGGAATCGTCTTGACGATGTGGTCGGAGAAAAGAATGAGGCCGACGTTGTCCTGATTGCGGACGGACGTGAGCGCGAGCAGGCACGTCAGCTCTGCAGCCAGCTCCGATTTCGTGTGGCTTGTGGAGCTATAGGACTGTGAACCCGAGACGTCAACGACAAACATGACGGTAAGTTCGCGTTCTTCAGAGAATCGCTTGATATGCGGAAATCCTATCCGCGCGGTGACGTTCCAGTCGATACTGCGGATATCATCACCTACCGTGTATTCGCGTACCTCGTCGAATTCGATGCCATGGCCTTTAAAAGACGAATGGTAGTCGCCGGAGAGTTGGTCGTCGACCAGACGTGAGGTCAAGATTCGGATGTTTCCAACCTTGCGCATCAGTTCTACAGTGTCAATCATGATCTAAACGAAACATTTCGAGGGTTATAGAAAATTGGCTCGGGTGAATTGAGCCGCACAGTTCGTACAGGGCACTACTATAGCACAAGTGTCCGCCCTTATTCAATAATGTCATATCAGGAATTGCGATTACGAGGAAGGGTGAAATATGAATTGCACGTTTTAATTGATAAATGCTACCATACGAGCAAATGTTTCAGTACTTGGAGAAATTTCGAATGAAGAGAGAATTCCGTCCTATTTCAACCCTACTCGTTGTGTTGGCAACGACTGCCGTCTATGCCCAAGAACAAGCTACTGGTCTTGGCTCTGGAACCACCTTGGTTCAATTTTTCAAGGATGGTGGTGAGCTGATGTACGTCCTTGCAGCGATATCGGTGTTCTTCGTCGCTAACGTTCTCTACTTGTTCGCGACGTTGCGGTCGGGGGTTACGATCCCCCGAGCCGTCATGAACGACGTGATGGACAAGATCCGCGCCGGACAATTCGAAGAGGCTCGCAAGGTGTGCGATTACAAGCCGAGTCCGTTCTCCCATGTTGCCATGGCGGCGATTAACTATGCCATCATGGCTCCCGAGGCGGATCCGATGATGCTCGACGCCACGATGACGGGCGAAGGTTCGCGCCAAGCGACTAAGCTGCAGGGTCGGACGCAGTGGCTTCTCGATATTGCGTCAATTTCGCCCATGGTCGGCCTCCTCGGTACCGTCATCGGTATGCTGGGTGCTTTCCACGCGGTGAGCGACACGATTGCCTCCGCGAAACCCGTGGCACTTGCTCAGGGCGTTTCGCTTGCGCTCATCACGACGATCGCAGGTCTGATGATTTCCATCCCGGCCATGATGTTCTATGCTTGGTTTCGCCGTTCTGCTTCGCGGCAGGTTGCGAACCTCGAGTGCGCATCAGCCGATCTACTCCGAGCCATCATTACTCATCGCGTCAAATGAAATTCACTAACCAGAGTGCAGAGCTTCCCAGCTTTCAGATAACGCCGATGTTGGATGTGGTTTTCTTGTTGCTGACTTTCTTTGTTACCACCTCCATCTATTCGCAATGGGAGAATGAAATCGACATTCAGTTGCCGACCGCCGAAACGGGCGTGATTCCCGATCGGCTTCCCGGTGAAATTGTGATCAATCTCAGCAAAGACGGTGTGATATCGGTCAATCAGACCGTTCTCGCGCCCGAAGAACTGCTCGAGAAGTGCCAACGTTTGGTGCAGATATTCCCCGGGCATCCCGTGGTCATCCGCTCAGACAAGAACACGATCTACGAGCATCTGGTGTCGGTTATCGACACCTGTCGCCTGGCTGGCATCGGCAACATTTCGTTTGCAACTGCCATGACCGACCAGACGGAGGAGGCGCCCGGCGAGCTTCCGCCGGCGAACGTGGAGCCGTTGAAGTAGTCCCATGATAGGTAGAATCTCAAAAATCGCAGTCCTCTTGATTGCCGCGGCACTTGGCTTGGGTGTCGCCATGGCGGCTGACTTCCGTGACGAGGGAGACCGTCGAGTTTTTGCGGACGGACTTTTTAGCCGCGAGATGTACAAGTTGGCAGCGATTGAGTACGCGCGGCTTCTGAATGAGTTTCCGGAGGGGAAGGATCGCGACATGCTTTTCTTTCGATTAGGTGAAGCCCTTCGGCTGAGCGGTGACCGAGCTTCGGCGGCGAAAGCCTATTTGAAAGTTTCCCAGATGAAGGACGCGCCGTTTCGGCATAAGGCGCTATTCAAACGGGCGGCGATCTTCTTAGAAATCGATCAGCCCGAAGCGGCTGTGGAATTGTTCGCCATGTTGCTGGCGGAAACGTTGCCAGCCGATATCCGTGAGATGTCCCTCTACTATTATGGTGAAGCGCTCACCCGATCAGAACATGTTGCTGAAGCCTGCAAAACATTCGAAACCATTATCAAGGACTATCCCCAGGGCGAAATGGCAGCCTTTTCGAAGCTGTCGCTCGGCAGACTCTACGCGCTGCCTGGTGAGTTCACGAATCCTGCCCGATCCCGACAACTGCTTGCCGACTTGATAGCCGCTCCCCCCACGCCGCGCATCGGCGCAGAAGCACTCTTCATGACGGCACGTGCGGATTTCACGGCAGGCGATTTTAAGGCGGCGGCGGAATCATTCCGCCAGCTCGAGCTTAAGTATTCCGACGATCTTCGTGTGCAAGAGTCTCGATTGCAGGCGAGCTGGGCTTATCTCAATTCTGGGTTTTATGATGATGCACTCAAGCGCTGCGCGGCCGCATTGGAAGGTCGTGCACAGCCTCCCGAGGCAGAGCGCGTAGAATATCTCTACATCCGTGCTTGCGCTTTCTTTCAGTTGCTTCGCTACGACGAGGCTGTTAAATGGTACACCGAAACCGCCATGGCGTTTCCCTCAAGTCCGTTCGCGGCGAAGTCCTGGTATCAAGTGGCACTCTCTGCGTACCGGAATGGCAAGTTCAGCGAAGCGATGACGGCACTGACCAAGGTTATCGCGGACAAAGAGCTGAGGGAAGACGCTCTCTGGCTTATGGGAGAGGCAGCAGCAGGACATGGCGATGCCGATACCTCCGTTCAGTATTACAAAATGCTGGTGTCGGAATATCCTGAAAGTGCTTACGCCCCTGATGCGCTTTATCGACTGGGACATCAGCTTCAGCTCCGCAAATCGTGGACCGACGCCTCTGTGTTTTTCCTTCTACTTGCAGAACGATTTCCTGATTCTGCGCTGGCCTCCAAGGCACTTTTCGCTTCAGCCTCGTCGCTCTCCTCTGCCGGACAGGGAGCACAGGCATTGCGAGACTGGGAAGAGTTTTTAAAGAAGTTTCCGACTGACAGTGGAGTTCCAGAGGCACTCTACCAGAAAGCACTTGAGGAAGTTCGCGTGGATCGCAAGACAGAGGCACTGGTAACCCTCGACGCCCTCGTGTCGCGTTTTCCACAGACCTCACGTTTGCCCGATGCCCAGTTCTGGCGTGGTCAGTTGCTCCGCGACAAGGGGAGCCTGAACGATGCAGAGAAGGCCTTTCGCATGACCCTCCAATCGAATCCCTCAGACGACATACTCCGTGAAACACGTTTTTCGCTGGCCATGGTACTTCAACAGGATGGACGAGAAAATGAGGCTGCCACGATTTTTCAGGAGCTTATCAACGATCCGATCCGCTCGAAGTTTACGCCACAGCAGTTTGCTTGGTTAAGCGAGCACCAGTACTATGGGAACGACTTCGTGAACGCGGAGAAGACGGCTCTCATTCTTGTAGAGCAGACAACCGATCCAAGCTGGAAGCAAGTGGCTTGGACGCTCGCTGGTCGCGCACGGCGCGCTCGCAAGATGACCGCAGAAGCGGAAACCGCCTTCCGCAATGCCGTGCAGATCGATATCAAGTCACGCTATTTCGCCGAATCCACGCTCCGCCTTGCTGAAGTTCTTTTGAAGCAGGGGCAGAACGAAGAAGCCGAGAAATACTTTGGTCTTGCCGTCCAGCGTTGTGCTGCCCCTGAACTCCAGGATATGCGCATCTACGCCTATACGGGGCTGGGGCATGCCGCACTTGCCGCTGGAAGGAAGGATGATGCCGTCCGGTATCTCATGACGGTCTGCCTGCTTTACAAGAACGAGGCAATCATTCCGGGCATCCTCGTTGAGACCATTGGTCTTCTCGACGGTATGGGGCGGAGTGAAGACGCTGCCACCTTGCGTGCAGAATTAAACAAGACCTACCCGAAGT
This sequence comes from uncultured Lentisphaerales bacterium, assembly GCA_964618405.1. Taxonomy (GTDB): domain Bacteria; phylum Verrucomicrobiota; class Kiritimatiellia; order RFP12; family UBA3636; genus JBBQIY01. The sequence goes on along the minus strand of CAZUAY010000021.1, from coordinate 12,603 downwards.
CAAAAGAGGTGATCGAGGCTTCTAAATTGTCGGAGGGCGCCAATTGATATGACTACGAAGGAAGATCGGAGTTTCGTCTATGATCAGGGCGGCGATATGCATCCAATGGCCTACCTCATTGCCATCCTGATTTCCGTCGTGATTCACGTCGCGCTTCTGTATTTTGCTGGAAACAATAAAATTCATTTCATGCACAGCGTTGATGCGACTGTGGAGCAGCGCCTTGCCTTACGCGAAGAGTCCGCTATTCAACTCGATACAATCGACGACGATCCAGAACTCCCCTTTAAAGCGGTGTCTGAACCGCTTAAAGATCCCTACGACGTTGATGTTGAAGATCTGCTGCTCACCCTGCCGACGGCGACACCTGGGGCGACGATGGAGCCCCCAGTCGCCTCTGCTGATCTCGATACATCCCTCAACCCTGAAATCCAGAAGCCACCGGCTGCCGAGACGGTCGCCTCGCCTACGCCCTGGCAACCGCGAGAGGAACTCGTCGCGATGGTTGACAAGATCGTCTACGACGAAATTGTGCCCTTTGAGCGTCGCGATGTTCCCGATATTGAACGGAAGCTCTTCGCGCCGGACGTGACCTCGCCCTACGAGTTGGGCAAGGCCCTCGAAACGGCTGGTCGAATCGGTACGCCTGCTTACGTTAATCCAGCACCACCGAAAGTCGACGATGCCGCCGTCGCCGAGACACTTATCGGTGGGGAGACGCGCATGCCCGAGTCCGTAGAAGCAGGACCTGTGGCTTCAGGCGAGGATGCGGCAGACTTTTTTGTAGAAATTCCAGCTGAGGTTGCACCAGCTAAACCGATTGAAAATGTCTTGAAGACGACAGTGTCCGTGTATCGACCCAGACGCTCGGACGGCTATTTGTATTTTAAAGTCGATGTTGATCGAAAAACTGAGGACGTGCTTCCTCCCTTGCCACGTGATATTTTGCTGGTTCAGGATGCGTCGGGGAGCTTAGGTAGAGAGCGCTTGTATTTCTGCAGTCAAGCGTTTCGTAAGATTATCGATACGCTCAAGCCCACAGATCGACTCAACGTCCTCAAATTTAGTACTGAGAATAGCTATTGCTTTGGCAACGCGTGGCAGCCTGCCGACTTTGCCTCGCGCGAAGCGGCTAAAGCGTTCATTGACGGGATCGTGTCCGAAGGCAACACGGACTTCTTTAATGCGGTAAAAGGCGTTCTCGACATGCCCCGATCCAAAGACCGCGTGATGCTGGTTATTCTCGCCTCGGATGGCCGGACAACGGCAGGTAATCTCCGTCGCGACTCCGAGATTATCGGTGAGTTTTCGAGGCTCAATGATGGTAAAGTTTCGGTATTCAATGTGGGTGTTTCGAAGAATTCAAATGAGTTTTTACTCTCCATGCTCTCCTTCTGCAACCGCGGTGCTGGAGCCTATATTGCACCGGATCGTTTTAAGATCGTTGACAAGATGCTCGGCCTGTATCAATCCATTGCCAATCCAGTACTCGCCGATATCAGCTTTATGTTTGACACTTCAGCCGGTGCCGATGTTGCGCCTGAAATGACCACGCACCTTTATCTCGACCGCCCCATGCAACTCTACGGTCGAGTCCCAGAGGATAGGAAAACGGTTGTCTTTCAAGCCCGTGGCGTTTCGCAAGGCACCAAGTACGATATGGTTTTCTCGCTTGATCTCGATTCGGCAGCCAAAGGAAATTCGGATTTGACGACAGATTGGGCTCGCGCCAAGATGTACGATTATGTAGGCGAGTATGCTCGCGAGCCCAATACAAAGCTTCTCTATAAGATGAACGAACTCGGCCGCCAATACGACATCACGATTCCGTTTAAAGACAAACTGTTCTAATAATTACGAATTACGAATTACGAATTATGAATTTGGGTGAATTCTTAGTTGCTACTCGCGAGTAACTCAGATGGCTAAGCTGAATTCCGACAAAGTTTTCGACAAAGTTAGCGACAAAGTATTTTGAGACGCCATAGCACTCCACCACAGTAAAAACGAGGTATGGGGTGTCCCCATCTGAAACTACTCCCTACTCCCTACTCCCTACTCCCTACTCACTACTCACTCTTCCCATGCTCTACCTCGTTGCAACGCCCATTGGAAATTTAGGTGATATGACGCCACGCGGACTCGAGGTCTTGAAAACCGTTCGCGTGATCGCCTGTGAAGACACGCGCCGCACGTGGGCGTTGTTGTCGAATTTCGCAATCCAGAGACCTCCTGAAATGATTTCCTACCGAGAAGGGAATGAGGATAGAGCGGGTGCAAGAATTCTGGAATTGCTTGCTGCCGGGACAGATGTGGCCCTGTGTACCGATGGCGGCTACCCTGGTATCAGCGACCCAGGGTTCCGATTAGTGCGCGATGTCGTTGCAGCGGGGCTTGAAATGACCGTGCTACCCGGAGCCAGTGCTGTGAACATTGCATTGCTGCTTTCTGGACTGCCCACCTCAAGTTGGACATTCAAAGGGTTTCCTCCTCGAAAGCCGGGTGCCCTCAGACGGTTTTTTGAAGAAGAATCAGAAATGCCGCATACGCTTATTCTTTTCGAATCGCCCTTCCGAATCGGGCAAACACTCACCGCCGCCGCTGAAGTGCTAGGTGAACGTCAGGCGGCAGTTTGTTTGGAGCTAACGAAACTACACGAAAAAGTTGTGCGTGGCACTCTGCCGGAACTTGCAGCTCGGTATTCTCAAGAAAAGGTTAAGGGCGAACTCTCGATTGTTATCGCTGGAAAATCTCGCAAGAAACAGCACGCAGAGGCTGATAATGAGTAGCGAGTCGTGAGAGGTGGCTGTGTCTTGTTTTTTGTCTGCCCCACCTAAAAGAACGGAGTGACTCATGATTGTAGCCCACAGAGGTGCCTCGCACGAAGCGCCGGAGAACACGATGCCAGCTTTTAAACTGGCATGGGAACAAAACGCTGATGCAATCGAAGGCGATTTTCGTTTGACAAAAGACGGTCATATCGTCTGCATTCATGACGGTAATACCAAGCGTGTTGCCAACATGGATGTTGTTGTCAATACATCAACCTTAGCCGAATTGCGCACGGTGGATGTCAGCCTGCTCCACGGGGAAACCTTTAAAGATGTTGGGATCCCAACCATTGCAGAAGTTTTCTCGACTATTCCCGCTGAAAAGATCATCTATATCGAGATTAAATGTGGCACCGAGATCATTCCTCCTTTGCTTGAAGCGCTCAAGGACTCGAGCCTCAAAAACGAGCAAGTTATTTTTATTTGCTTCAATGCTCAGGTGCTTCATGAATTGAAAGTTCAAGCCCCGCAGTACAAAGTCTATTGGCTCTGTAGCTTCCGAGAGACCGAAGAAGGAGAAATAACGCCTCCGCTCGAATCGGTACTGGAAACGTTGGCATTCATTAAAGCCGACGGGATTGATTCAAACGCGAGCATTCCCGACTCGTTTATCGAAGCCATCAAAACGAATGGCTATGAATGGCATGTTTGGACGGTCGACGACTTGGAGGTTGCTAAGCGCATCCAAAAATTGGGTGCTGATTCTATTACCTCAAATAGGCCCAGTTATATCAAGAATAACTTAAACGACTGAGAGAATGCGCTTATGAACGGAGGACAGCAGCGGTGCTTATTTCTCTTGAGCACCCGCATCTTTCCAGTAAGGATTTTTTTCTTCGTAGGAAAAGGCGTTCAGTTGGGTGACGATGACAACGTTTGGGATTCGGTTCGCAACCAAGAAGTCACGAAGTTCCTCGAGTTGTGCTCGGCGAACATCGCCTTTCGCTTGGAGTACGATAGCTCGCCCCATGTTGGCATCTTCTTCTTTGATGAGACGTTTAACCAGATGTTTACGTTTGATGGGATTACCGTAAAGCTTCAAAACCCCATCTTCATGGACTTCCACCTCAACGCCAGAACGACTCGGTTTTGTGTTCTCAATACGCGTTCTCGTTGTGGTCATCGCGCATCCTATCATCACGAACGAACTGAGAGCGATTGTGCAATAAAGAATGATTTTTTTTCTCATGGGAATAGCATGACTGAAACGGCATTCCGTGTCAAGAGGGTGAGATAATTTTTCAGTAAATTATGGAATCAGGGAACGGAGCACGGGTTTTCCAACCCGTGTACGAAAACGGGTTGGAAAACCCGTTCTCCGTTTGCTTCGCTCGTCCTCCTCGTCCGCTATCCACTCGAGCTTTCCTGAGTTCCAGATTAAATTCTCCCACTCGAAAAGCCTCTACCCTCACAAACAGGAACAATCAGCAACCTCGGCCGACCGATTACGGCATACGCCCCACTGGATCAAGCGATTAGGATTAGGATTACGATTAGGATTACGATTACGATTACGATTACGATTAAGACCTCGCAATACCAAGCCTACCCTGACCCTCCCAGTCGCTAACCGATTACATTTGACTACAGGGATACTATTGACAGGAGAGCCTCTATTGACAATAATAGTTTGATGAAAGCAGTTAAGGGCTCGCTCGGGGTCAATGCGGTCACTCGGTCAATCGAGTCCCTCCACGATGTTAGCACGCCAGAGTGTTTAGGAAGTGCAGCGACTGAACGCCATAATTTGTTAAGTAAAAGCATGAAAGCAAACGATGAATAAAACGAAGTTATCTGTTAGGCCGATTCTGGGCTCTTTGGTGATGCCGTTGCTTGCACTCGCGGGGTTACCCGTGCAGGGTGCTGGTACCAAGAATTGGTTCCGAGGCCAGTTGCATGCTCATAGCTATTGGTCGGATGGCCGAGGATTTCCTGAACAAGCGGTTGACGTTTATAAGCAGCGTGGCTATGACTTCCTCAGTATCAGTGACCATAATCGATTCGGGGAAGATAGGAATGTATGGTGCGAGGTCGTCGAAAACGAAGGCGGTTGGCCTCCGAAGATCTCGCAAATAATTTTTGATGCTTATCTTCAGACTTTTGGTGGCGAGTGGGTGGAGAGTAAAACCAATGGAGAGAAGCTATCTGTTCGCCTGAAGACCTATTGGGAGGTTAAGGCGAAGTTTGAGGAATCAGGAAAGTTTATCCTGCTACCGGGTGTCGAGGTAACGCAAACGCTTAAAGGACTGCACACTCACCTGAACTACATCAACCTCCCCTTAATACTTCCTTGTATCAAGGATGCTGGTTTGATTAAAAAAGTACAAGAACCCATGACAATAAGCGAGTTAATTGCGTTGAATGCACGAGAGGCAGAGCAGGCTGCAAACGAGCTGCATAGTCCCTATGTTCTCACGCTTAACCATCCTTTGTGGGTCTATTACGATGTGGTCCCACAGAACCTGATTGATTGCCCCGAAATACGCTTTCTTGAGGTCTGTAGCGGCGGCTCCGACTATGCACCTTACCCGCAAGCGTCCACCTACACGGTCGAAAAGTTCTGGGATGTTGTTAATGCCTTCCGTCTTGCTCAAGGACATCCAATTCTTTATGGAACGGGTTCAGATGACGCACATTTTTATGACGCGGAACGGATCAATGGCATCGGCGGCGTCGGCGAAGCCTGGATTATGGTACACGCCGCATCGTTGACGCCGGAGGGTTTAATTGCAGCCATGCATAGGGGAGATTTTTATGCTTCAAACGGAGTGCTACTTGAGAGGGTAGATTTCACGCGGGAGGACAACACCTTGCGTGTGGCGGTTCGGGCAGAACAAGGTGTCAATTACCGTATACGCTTCATCACCACAAAGCGGGGGTTTGACCCGAGCGTAAACGAAGTCGAAGTCCCAGCCGAAGGAAGCAGGCCAGCTCGCACGGTTCCGCTCTATTCGGATGACATTGGACGGACGGTCAAGACGGTGGCAGGAACCGAGGCAGCGTATCAACTGGAGGCGGACGATCTGTATGTTCGCGCCTGCGTGGAGTCGGATCATCCGAGCATGGTCACGTGTCATTTCCACCCGAAGGTAAAAATGGCTTGGACACAGCCTTACGCTGCCGACGATAATTAAACCGATCAAGAAAAGGATAAAAATGTTCTGTAAAGTAACAAAACTAAAAACCCCGCCGACGGGTGAAGCTAATTGGATTGCTAGCCCATGGCACGGCATCCCCTCTCAACTTCTCCAAAACTACATGGGAACGAAACCAGAGCATTTCCCAAAGACAGAGGTGAAGATCGGCTATGATGCGACGGCCGTGTACGTGATGTTTCGCGTGGAGGATCGCTACGTTCGTGCAGTCACCCCCGAGCATCAAGGGAACGTTTGCACCGATAGTTGTGTTGAATTCTTTTTCTCGCCTGGGACTGACATCGCTAAAGGCTATTTCAATCTCGAAATCAATTGTGGAGGAACCCTACTTTTTCATTTTCAGAAGGTGCCACGAAAAGACAGGATTTTAATTTCTCAGGATGAGTGCAAGCGGATTTATTGCTCGCATTCGATGCCACGCATTGTTGATCCTGAAATCACGGAGCCTGTCATCTGGACGGTTGCATACGCCATCCCCATCGCCTTGCTAAAAAACTACTGCGAAGTCCTTGAGCCGAAGCCAAACGTGGAATGGCGGGCGAATTTCTATAAATGTGCAGACAATACCTCACATCCGCATTGGTTAACGTGGGCACCGGTCGAAGCACCAAAGCCAGATTTTCATCGCCCCCAATCTTTTGGGACCTTGAGCTTCGAGTGAAGTCAAACTTCAGGACAAGACCTCGGACTTTTTGATCTCGCCGGAAAGCGAAATGGTGCTTGTGTAGACGCGCGTCCTGCAGCGTTCGTTAACGCTACAGAAACGCGGCGAGCACGCCGCGTCTACTCGCCTCGCTTCAACTTTTTAAGTGTTGATCCAAAAAGTCCATGCCAGCCTCCAGCGCTTCAGGTGGGGGTTGATGGCCGCTGGCGTGATTGAGCAGGATTGATTTGCTGTTTAAATACTTCCGGCTTGATTCATTATCAAACTGTCCAGCCAAAAGCATAAAAGGTTTATCGCCGATGTTCAGCAATTGGCTGTGGTCCATACCCGCAGCGATTAATTCGTCGACCTTAGGCCCCCAATACCATGCGTCGCGCCAATTTGTTTGTTCCCAGCCGATACCAAAATCACTGGCCAGAATGGCTTGAATACGCGTGTCGAGACAACCGGTATAAAAGGCCATCTTTCCGCCTAGTGAATGCCCACAGATGCCGATTTTATCAGGTTTACAGCGCGGATCGGCTTCAAGGACATCAATTATCAACTGCGTGTCAGCGACGAGTTTGCCAATACCAGTCCAGTGCGGGTGGTCGTGCAGCAGTGCTTCTGCGGCCAGTGACCAGCGGGAGAAGTCTTTTCGGGCCAACTCACTATCCCTGTAGGTCAGGTGATAGGCCTCTGCCGTAGCCACGATATAACCCCTACGCACCAATTTCAGAGCCCGTGCCTGAGTCTCGTCTATTTTCGCTTTGCTTTGCAAGTCATAGCCAGCCTCATAGTCTGGATAATAAAAAGGCACCACCACGCTCGGACACGGGAACGTGACTCCTTTGGGTAACATCAGAAGCAGGGTCTGGGAGCGTCCAGGAGCATTCGCTTGAGAATAAATTTCTCCGTCAAAATCTTCCGTGCTGAATTTTTCTTTCAGTTTTAGCGTATGCTCGAAAGCATAATTTGTGGGCTGTCCGATAGCCTCCAACCATTTTTTTTTCCAATTTAGGTTCATCGTGTTCCTTTAGTAGTTCCGAATGCATCTGAGCAAGCGCGCGCTAATCCTTGAGCAAGTGTAGGGAAAGCCTCCGTTCCGAACGGACGTGTGCAGCCCGAGGTAGGATCGAAGTAACTGCACGTGCTGAGTTCGAGGCAGAAGGCCGTTGCGCCGTGCTTCTGGAAGAAATAATCGGTGGCCCGTGTCGACTGCTGGGTCATGGCTCTTCCTTCGGATCGACGCAGGCCGGCTTCGCGCTCGAATCGATCGATCCAGCCCGCCTGCTTCGCCTCAGCTTGCGCGGAGATGGGCACGCTTGGGCTGGATCCCATGGAGAAGAGCAAGTGGTTGCGAAATGTGCCGCCGGCGTGAATATCGATCGCCAAATCGAGGACGTGGCCCTGCGCCCGCAGACCGTCAAAATACGACACACACGCTTGCGTTTCAGGTTCCAATGCCTGCAACCAGCGACGGTTGAGGTTTTGCCTGTTGATATTCAACCCATTGCCACCGTGGTGCTGAGTGTCCACATTCACGGTGGGTACGAAGTGAAAGACGCATGTTTCGAGTAATTTCGGGCGCGCCAGCAGCGCTTCGATCAGCGGTCGAAGTACGCGGCCACCCATGATTTCCAGCGGTGAGTGCTGTCCGCAGACAATCGCCACCCCGTGCTCCGCCCGACCGTCTGCCCCGCCGCCGATGCGGATGGCGTGCAGGGGTCTTCCTTCCACCGATGCCCCGATGGTCGTGACCACAACGCCAGCTTGATCGCGTGCCCACTCCAGCAAGGCTTCGCGGTCCGCCTCAGTGAACGGAGGGCAACTGGCTAGAAATCCGCCTTGTCGCAACGGGCCGTCCACATCAAATGTCACCTGAAAATTGAAGCCGTGTCCCATACGCATGGCGACGTGTGCAGGCGTGACACGCGTCCAAGCGACGCCGTCTGCGCTCCAGAAGAAGGTCGGCGTCATGTTGGTACCCCCTTTCCATCGGGTCCAAAGCTGTAAACGCCGACAAGTCGATGGCAGATGCGCAAGCTCGAGATAGACCCAATAGGATTCTGTCGCTATAAAATCGGGGCGTGTAAAGATTTCGAGCGTTTCAGTATCGATCCACCGAGGCTCGAAGGCGCTCCCCCCCGGCACGTGGGGCATTGCCTCCCGTGCGGAGCGGCGCTCCATACCATCGATCAGTTCCAAGCGACTGGTGTTGTACACCACAGCGTGCTCTACGGCCACAGTGCTAGTTTTCCCAGCGGCATCGCCGCCAACGATCAGCGTGGTGGGTGTGGGGTTTAAGGTCGGCGCAGCCATCTGGTTTTCGCCACCAATTTCACTGAGACGTTGCCCAGGACCTGACACAGCAAACAAGCGAACATACGAGGAACCCTCTCCGCTCGCTCTGGCGGCGATCGTCTGAGGCGGGTTGATTAATGCTGTTGGATCCCAGCCCTCGTTACACAGACAGAAGCCCACATCGAAAGCGCCTTCGCCGCACGTGACGACATGCACCGGTACGTACGATTCGATCCGGCTACATGCCGCAGGATCGGGATGGAGCATCTCGAAGACGAGATAGCCGTGGGGCGTCAAACCGAGTCGCCAGCCGTTGCCGGAGGTGTCCACTGCGTCTGCCAGCGTCTGGCCACCCTCGACCATCAGATCTTCTACGCGCCCTCGCAGCGTCAACCGTAGGCAGCACTCACGATAAACCGGCGGTCGATCTAGCGTAAGCCGCTCCCCATTGCGTACGCGTCGATCCGCCAAAAGCAGATCGGCCAGAGTGTCGACCGGTTGAAATACCGATCGTATGGATGCAGGTGTTTGATTCGACATCAAGTGGACTCCTAGAAAAGGTTTCGCTTTATTTACCCTTTACGCTGGTTTTCCGGCGTGTGACTGGAGGGAGAGGTTTAGTCGGCGGAGGAGCATCTATTTCCGAGGCGGGCTTTTCCCATCCGAAAATATTGAAGCCGGGAACCTCGACGCCACCCTCGACATTGAGAAGGAAGATCAGGCAGTAGCCAGTGGCGCGGTGGTGGATAGACGCACGACTAACGCCGTAGCTTGTCTGACCGTATAGACCGCCGTAAGCGCGTAGGTCCCGGGGGTCACGCTCCTGTAGGGAGGGGACGAACGCGACCGCTTTGTCGATTGCACGGCGGTAGGGGGTCACGTCTTCCTTCAGCTTGCGTTCTTCTACGAAACGGATCCAATTCAGCCGAGTCAGAGCATTCACGCCATCGCCATCGAGTCCAGGGCTACTGCCGTCGGCGTCCTGGTGCCGTAAGGTCGCACGCATGCGGCGGCGAACGCAGGCTAGTAGCTTGTCGTCGCGGTAGAGTCTGCATGCACCGAGGGCCGTGATGGCGGCAAAATCGTCTTGTCCGGGAGCTTCTAGTTTGGTCGGGTCCGCACAGAGTTGCTTATAGCCTTCCATGATGGGCTTGAGGCCTTCGTCACGGTAGCGCGTGTCGCCCGTCAGTTGGTACAGGTAATAGAAGAAAAGGCCAGCGCCAGCCTGCCAAATCTCGTGAGGTTTGTGCTCCGCTTCCCGTGCAGAGAACCGGTAGGTCATGCAGGGCCATCCTTCGGGGCTGAGGGCGTTGCGGATGAACCAGTCTCCGAAAATCCGTGCGCGATACAAGTACTCTTCATCTCCCGTTTCACGGTACAGCGCACAGAGGGCCATCCCGCCGGTGGCACCATCCCGAGGGTAGATCCAGTCCGCTTGAGGATCGCGCTCGCGTAAAGCACCGAAGATGCGTTCGTCACGTTGATCGAGGATTTGAAGACTCATCAAATAGCGTGAAGCGGCCAGTGCTGATTCGCGGAGATGCTCAAATTTCCAATGACGCTTCGCTAACGGTAACAGACCCATAATCGCCACGCCTTGACCCCAGACTCCATTGCCTCTAGCAGTACCCATCATGGGGGAATATTCGTAAAGGTAGCGCCCGAGATCGGCACTACCTCTCATTCCGCCCCAAGGATGCGCATCGGTGTTTTGATTGTTGCTATACCAGCCAGCGGCTAGTTGAAGGAATTCCAGCATTTGCTCATTTTCTTTTTCGGTCATGTGTTTCTCCTATTTTTACTCCTAACGAATGAATGCATTTCTTTCGGTTCTAGCGAATCGGGCGCTCGCTTCCCATCTACAGATCGAGGGCTGGCATGGGCGTGTTTTCGCGCAGGATTGCGATGCCGCACAGCAGTGGCGCAAGGGGCGAACCGAGAACCGTGCGCAGTTCCACCGTCAGCTCCTTGTCGATCGCCACGCCTGTGAAGGTTTTGACGAGGCCACGATGGGCACCGCCTGCCGCGGTGAAGATGTCCAGTTGGTCGATAACCGGTTTTCCTTGGAGCAGGACATCGAAGCAGCGTTCGCCAGGGCGGCCGGCGCTTGGCTCCGCAAAGTAGAGGCTGACGGTGAAGGCGTGCATGGCTTCACCGTTGAGTGGAATTTGGATCTTCACGGCACCTTCCAGTCCTGAGGCCGTCACTTGGCGAGCTTCGCCCTCCATCTCCAAAGCATGGCCACGATAGTAAGCGGCCTGGCCCGTGACGGTTATGTCCAGATCGGGCCCTTTGCCGCCCACCACAGGGTAATCAAGCCAGAGCATGCCGTCCGGCGCCGGCCAATCGCCCGGTGCGCCAAAATTGATGCCAACCCGGATCACAGGGCCATTCACTTTCTCGAAAGACTGGAAGGTCCAGAGTTCGACATCGTTCATTGGCGTGAGAGCCAGCGAGCACTGGTTCTGGTAGCTACACGTGCAGGTGCGTGTGTAGTCTGGGGCTGACAGGACGCCGTCCGCGGGGAGGAGGTTGGCGGTGCAGCCCGATCTGAATCCACCCCAATTGCCGGTGCCGCCGTCGGTCGTGAGGTCGTAAAAGCCAGCCGCGGCGGAACGGAATAACAGCATGTGCCGACCACCGATTGGGGTGTTACAGCCATGGTTGCGCGTAAAGCTCCAGTCCATCGGGCGCCCTGTCAGCGGATGAGCCCGCTGTTTCGGTTTGCCGGAAAGGAGATCGTAGGCAGCCCCTGCCGTATAGATCGTTGCGTCATGCAGCATCGGTGTGCCGGCATAGCTGACCCCTTCGCGCCATAGGAGGCGACCATCGGTGCCAGCGTAGGCTGCCATTTGGCCGCTGGATTCGTCCTTGGCGCGGTCGTGAGCGGGACTTCCCGCTTCAAGCAGCATGTCAAATTGACGAGAATAACCGAGCCAAGTTCCGAAAACTTCGGTGTTCGAACGCCATATTGTCTGCCCGGTGCGAGCGTCGAGTGCTAGTAAAGTGGCGGGGGAGGAGGGTGCTTCGCCGCGACGCTTGAGCAGGTCGAGCCGAGCCTGCGATAGGCCATCGATGCAGAACACTTTATCGGCTCCGACGACGATGGCGTTGTGCCTGAAATTCTGTTCGGCTTGGCGCTCCCAGAGCACACGTCCGTCGTGGCGATTCATCACAACGAGCCGCATCGACGACGCAGCATATTGCGCATTGTAGGTTACCTCAGGTGGGTCTTCGTCCACTTTACCCGCTTTGACGGCCAGCGGCGCGACACCGGCAATCAGCAACTCTTCGTACACACCAATGTAGCCCCAGTAAGGCGGCTCGTCGCCATCTTTGTGTGGCAGAGTGAACTCGGCGAGTGTCTCGCCTGTTGCAGGATCGAGCTTGAGACAGCGACGTTCATGCACGACGTAGATACCATCTGCTAGCGATACGTAGTTGCCACCGATCTCATTGGCGCCGGGCTGGTGTTGCGTGTTGTCGTAGTACTGACCCAGATTGGGTAGGGCCCGCTGCCAGAGCAGGCGTCCAGTATAGACATCGACAGCCCGTAGGGCGTGCGGCCCCTCGATGAAGAGTCGCCCTCCGATTACCTGTGGGGAAGGGCCGTGTCCGTGGCGCGGCAGGATGTCGTCGTTGGGAGGGCCACCGAACCACAGCAGCCCTA
>CAZUAY010000020.1:227-22415 GCA_964618405.1 uncultured Lentisphaerales bacterium | reverse complement strand
TTCTATCAACTCGCCCTCCATCAGACTAAACAGAATTGCTGCCTCATACCGCAATTTTTCTCTGCCTGCATCTGGGGCGTAGACGCGAAGAATCAGATCAATCGTCTCGTCGACATGAGTCATGGCATAGTGCCAACCGTATAAACTCGCTTCTCGGAATGCCTGGACGCAATCTGGATCCGACACAGCCTTTCGACGCGAGGTAAAGAGAATCTCAGCAAAGCTCTGAACTCCGTAATCCTCCGGTCGGAATATGACGAATGGAATCTCCCGCTTTAAAAGATCGTAGGGCTCATCGGTGAGGTAGGCCATGCAAGCATCTGCACGGCCCTCGACAAGATCATTGCTTGTCCCGTCATGCGGAACCAGTACAAGCTGTTCGGGCGTAATTCCGCAGGCTTCCAACATGGCTCGATACTCATAAGCGAGTTCTTCAGACCCATTCATCACCCGCTTTCCTACCAAGTCTTCCAGCACGTGAATACCGGAACTTTTCAGTGCAACGATAACAGAAGGAGATTTTTGCAAAATACTCGCCAATACGACAATGGGTGACCCAGAGAGCTGGCCTTGGCTGATGCCGAAATCGGCACGACCCGATACCACGGATTCAACGCTACTGATGCCGATTGTCCGCTCACGCAGCTCAACATCAAACCCCGCCTCTCGATAATACCCCTTCTCCTTCGCCATATAGTATCCGGCAAACTGAAACTTGTGCGTCCAGGAAAGCTGGAGGGCAACCGGCTCAAGGCGAGAGGCTCTCTGCCCCGATTTCAACAAATCGCCTTCACCGGCAAACAAAAAACACTGCCCAGAAATGATAGAAATCATTCCGTAGCCATAAAGTCTAAAATACGCAGAAACGAACTTTTTAATCGAAAAACGAGCCTCGTTTAAATTAAAACAAACAAAACCTTTAGCTTAGCTTTAACTTAGAGTCTTGTGATATTTCCTGCTATGAAATACACATTTGCATCTCCTTCTATTAAAGCATTTCTAAAGCCTTACAGCAAACATATATTTTAACCATACGACTTTGTCGGTCACCCAAAACAAAAAATGGTGGCACTTCGACTTCCACGAGGTAAGGAGTTCTGAATTTCACGGTCGGCCAGTGGAGCGCTACGATCTCCCCTGAACCGCTCTCTCAAACGTTCTCGATGCCCATGATTCGCTGAATGGTTTGAATCACCTGCTATGACTCGTCTTTTATTCCCTTGTTTCGCCAGCATTCGGCGTAACTTCCGTAACTGGCGCTTCGACTTGGGCCGATGGCTCTTCCGGAGCAAGCGTGCCATCACGGTTGATGAAGCGGCCTGCTGGTGGGTCTTCAATATAAACGGTGCGGAAAGAAATTCGGCCGTTCTTGTAGGTGTAGATGCGGAATGAGGCTTGACGCCCCCAGAAGTCGGCGATGGCATTTCCAACGAATGTGGGAATGCCGTCATCATTTTGTTGAAGTTCGTCGCGGTGGTAGTGTCCTGCGATCACCGCCTTCACATTCCCTTTTTTGAGAACGTTCCGCCACGCACGGTGGGCGTCTTCAGGCCAACCTTCGTGAAGTGAATTCCCATAAAAATCAGCACCTTCTGGAACGTGCGTAAAAACGAACACCGGCTTATTGCCAGCCTTTTCAAGTTGTTCGCTCAACCATGCCAGCGCATCGAAATTAAGGATGCCGTGCATATCCCTTCTGAGCGCCTCCGTGCAAACGGCAATGAAAACGGCTTCATCGGTTTCATGCACTTGCCCCAACGGACCTATATATTTCAAATAATTGACAAGGCACTCCTTCAAACGTCCATCGGGATCCTTGCTTTTCATGGAAAGATCGTGATTGCCTGGTGCAGAGATAACGGGCTTATTCACCAACGCAAGCATGTTGGAGATGGCAATTCCTGTTTGCTCGTTGTAGAGATTGTCGGAAGCAAAATCGCCGGTATGCGCAACGACGCTCACATCGAAAGGCAATGCGTTAATCATCTCGACCGCCTGCCGAAACCGATAGTCGTGAACGGGTTTTCCAAAGTGAGTGTCCGTGATCTGCACGAAATGGATGGGGCCATCCTGCGGATTGGCAACCGGTGTCGAGGCGCATCCAGTAGAGAACCACGAAACTAAGGAAACGACAAGGGCTAACGCAACGCCCGTAAAGGCTCTCTTCTTCATTTTCATTTTAATATCCTTTCCAACGCCATACCATGGGAAGCCTTGAGCAGTACAAATATGCCCGGCTTTAGCAACGTTAATGCGACTTTTTGAGCCGCCGTACTATCGAAAGCCTGAAAGACATTCTCAGGCTTCATTCCTGCTTCTAAGGCCGCGCCCGCCATCCATTTTGACGACATCTCGCCAACGGCCAACAAAGAATCAATTGGCAAGCTTGCAACCAACCTGCCTATTTCGCGGTGCATCGCCTCCTCGTAATCACCGAGTTCAAACATGTCTCCAAGGATGGCAAGCTTCTTTCCACCACCTGAATCTAGGGCGGCGAATGTCTCCACGGACTTCACCATGCTGAGCGGATTGGCGTTGTAGGTATCATTGATCCACACGACGCCGTCGCGTTCAATCCGCTCCCATCGCATGGACATGCGCGGCACCGCAGCAAGCTGCGCGGTAATGGTCTCCCAACTGACGCCAAACTCGCGCGCCATCGCGAGCGCTTCGAGCGCATTCACCACCTGATGGACGCCGGGCTGCCCCGTGAAAATTTCATGCGTTTCCCCGGTGGCGCGATCCTGAACCGTGAACCATCCCGCATCGGCATCGTAGCGAACTGCGCGGAAATCCGAGTCGCGCTTCAGCGAAACGCTGACCACGCGGCACGGTGCTTGTTGCGCAAGATACGTGAAGTGCGGAGAATCGGCATCGAGCACCGCGACACCATCTGCGGGAAGTGCACGAAGCAATTCCGCCTTCTCGTCGGCGATTGCGCTTTCGCTTCCAAAAAACTCGATATGCACGGGGCCGACGTTCGTGATGATCACACAATCGGGCTTCATCAACTGCGCAAGATGGCGAATTTCCCCTGGATGGTTGGTGCCTGCCTCGAACACGCCGAATTCGGCGTCACCCGGCATAGTTAAAATACTTTTTGGTAAACCCAAATCATTATTCCAATTTCCATACGTACGAGCCGTTTTGCCGGCAGCCGAGAGCAAATGCGCCGTCCATTCCTTGACGGTCGTCTTGCCTGCACTCCCCGTAACACCGACAATCCGAGGATTAACTTTGTTACGCCAACCTGCGGCGAGATCGTAGAGTGCCTTCTGGGTATCGGGAACGCAAAGCGCGGGAAGATCGGATGGAACATTCGCACCAACATCGACCAGCACAGCACAAGCACCTGCCTCGATGGCCTGCGCGGCAAAGGTGTGGCCATCAAAATTCTCACCCCTGATCGCAATGAACATCGCTCCGGGGACGGTCGTTCGCGTGTCGGTATAGACACCCGCGATTGTGGCAGGGTGTGGACCCTGCCACGTCCCTCCTGTCCATTGTGCCGCCTCATGGGCGCTAAATATTACTTTGGTCTCAGGCGCTATTTCGTGCATATCACAGGCTATCCATTTTGTTGTTTCGCTTCAATGTCACGCATGACCTGCACGAAACGTGGAAAGGCTACTTCTGGCGGCTCAATTTCGGAGTGCCATTTGCGCTCCCATTCAAGGGCATACCACCCTTGATAGCCGCCCTTCGCGAGAATTTCGTAGAAGCTCGCCAGCGGCAGATCGCCTTCACCAGGCAATTTGAGTGAAAGCTTTTTTTGAATGCCACCGTCTGGACTAGGCACCTCCTCCATGAGCGAGTCCTTCCAATGCGTATATTTTGTCAAGGATCCAATACGCTGCCACGTGTCTTCAGGATTCTCTCCGGCGAGACGATAGGGATGATGAACGTCCCAAAGAATACCAACGCCGACGGGGAACTTTGCCATCTCGAAGGCGTTCATTAACCATTCGGTATTCACCCAATCATCGTGCGTCTCTACCAGCACCTCAATTGCCGCGCTACGGGCAATCTCTGCCGCCGCATTGAGAAACGCTGCCGCAACAGGCAACGCGACTTCCACTGGAGTTCCACGAAGGGCTCCTCCGAAAATTCGAATAGAGTTGGCACCAATTTGATGGGCTATTTCCGTATACTGTTTGACCTCTTCGAGCGAGGCATTAACATCAGTTTCGTGCGAAAACATTTTGGCACTGCTTCCCAAGCAAGGAACAGCCAGTCCAGCATCGGTGAGCATGCGACGTGTTGTTCCCACCTTACGTCTAAATTCAGGAATCGTCCAGAGATCCATCGTTCCCTGGTAGCCTCTGAAATCCACGCCGGCGTAGTCATATTCGCATGCCTTAGCAATAATCTGAGTAAGATTCCACTCCATGCACCCAAGCGTTGTAAAAGCAAGTTTCATTCTGTCCTCAAAAAGCGAGCCAAATCAAAACGAGCAGTGAAGCAAGGAGTACAACCGGTCTCATCCCACGCTTTACAACGGGCTCATTTAAGAACTCACTATTTGGCATTTCAATGTTTCCGGCAGAAACGTAGGTATAAAGTTTTCCCGGAGATTCATTTTCGTAGAATTTGCCACTCCGATGCCCCTGTCGTTTGGCGACATTCGCTCGAAGCTGAGGCATCAAGCAAGCGGCTGGCGATGCATTCCAGCATTTCCTATTTTTTTTACTTAATCTCATATTAACACGCCCGAATTGCCTTTCAATCACAATTGAATCCCGCAGTGCAACTTATAACCTAAAATGCGTTTCTAAGGCAAACAAGCGTTAACAAAAGGAGGTCGTGTCTTGCAGGAAAGAAAGAAACAAAGAGCCGCCTCGCTACTTTAGCACAAAGAGAGGATGCTCTGGCCGCCAAGATAAGGGCGTAGAACCTCTGGAATGATTACCTCGCCGGAGGGTTGCTGGAACTGCTCCACGATTGCCGGCATCAAACGGCTCGTTGCAAGTCCCGACCCGTTCAGTGTGTGCATAAACTCAGTCTTTTGTGTCTCGCCTCGACGGAAACGCATGTTGCCACGGCGTGCTTGATAGTCCATCGCGTTCGATACGGATGAACATTCCTTGTACTCGTTCATGCTCGGCAGCCACAACTCGATATCGTAAGTCGTTGCCATCGAGGCTGAGCAGTCGCCTGCCGCCAATTTGCTGAGCCGATAGTGAAGCCCGAGTCCCTCGACGAGCGCACACGCCTTGCGGATGAGTTCCTGCAACACCTCAGCACTGTCTTCTGGCCTCGTGTAAGCAAACATCTCAATTTTGTTAAATTGATGTCCGCGAATCATGCCGCGCTCGCTGGCGCGGTAGGTACCTGCCTCACGACGGTAACAAGGGGTATAGGCGAACATCCGTCTCGGCAACTCTTCTTCGGAGAGGATTTCGCCACGGTAAAGGTTGACGAGCGCAGTCTCAGCAGTCGGTAACAGGAAGCGAAATCCGTCCTCATTGAGGCGGAAGACATCCTCCTCAAACTTGGGGAATTGCCCAGCCGTGAGCCCGCACTCGTAATTCAGCAGGTGCGGTGGCAGCATGAAGGTATAGCCGTCTTTAATATGCTCGGCGATGAAATAGCTCAGCAGAGCCCATTCCAGCCGTGCACCATCGCCCTGATAGAGCCAGAAACCTGTGCCGCCCATCTTCACGCCACGTTCATAATCAATGAGACCGAGCGACGTGCAGAGATCAACATGGTTTTTCGGCTCAAAATCAGTAAAAACTGGCTTCTCCCCGAATGTGTTGACAATAGCATTTTTCTCCTTGCCACCCGGCACGACGCCCGGGGCAGGGAGGTTGGGAAGGCTTAACAGAATTGAACGCTGACTCTCCTCGACCTCAGCAAGCCGCTTATCGACTGCGGCAATCTCATCACCGAGTTTCCGCGTAGAGGCTTGGATTTCAGTCGTATCCTCGCCTGCCTTGCGGAGCTGCCCGATTTGCTTAGAAACGTCGTTTCGCTTGTTCTTCAGCGTCTCGACCGATGCCAGCATTTCACGACGCGAAGCATCCAGCTCCAAGACTTTGTCAAGCAAGGTTACATCGGCATCTCGGTCAGCAAGGCCTTTTCTAACCTCATCAGTTTTTTCGCGAATTCGCTTTATGTCTAACATCTGAGTACGCTCAATTCTGTTCTTTTAATCAAAAATCAACCCTTAAACCCCGGAGAAGGAGCTGAAGCCACCATCAACGGGTATGACCGTTCCTGTAACGAACGACGAAGCCTTGTCATTCACAAGCCACAGCAGCGTTCCAACAAGATCTTCAGGCGATCCGAAGCGACTCATCGGTGTATGCGACAAGATCGTGTTACCGCGAGCGGTCAGAGAGCCGTCGGTGTTTGTCAGTAAGGCACGATTCTGATCTGTCAAGAAAAATCCAGGAGCGATTGCGTTAACACGAATACCGACCTTCGACATGTGTACTGCCAGCCATTGCGTGAAGTTGCTCACCGCCGCCTTCGCCGCACTGTAGGCGGGAATTTTGGTGAGAGGCGTAAAGGCATTCATAGAAGAAATGTTGATGACGACCCCCGAACCGCGCTTCGCCATGGACTTCGAGAAGATCTGTGTCGGTAAAAGCGTGCCAATGAAGTTCAGGTTGAAAACAAACTGGACACTTTCTGGATCAAGATCGAAGAATGTCTTCACACCCTCTTGGACTTCTTTCATATCCTCGGGAAAGAGAAACTCTTTGGACGTCGTTCCTTTCGGATGATTGCCGCCAGCACCATTGATGAGGATATCGATGGGACCGAACGCCGCTTCGATCGCTTCGTTCGCTGCTACAATGGTGTCCTTTTCGAGCACGTTACAGGCGAAGCCTTTTGCAATGCCACCTGCCGCGTTAATCATGTCTGCCACTTCTGAAGCCGCTTCAAGGCGGCGATCCAGTATGGCAACTTTGGCACCACATTCCGCAAGCGCCTTCGCCATGCAACCGCAAAGAACTCCGCCGCCGCCTGTCACTGCGGCAACTTTATTCCGTAAATCGATGTTGAATTGTGTATTCATTTTTTCTCCTTTTTTCGGTTTATTCGCTTCGTTCAAAAGCGATTAGTTAGCTGGAATTAAAAGTTTCTGCCCCACTTTGATAATGGATTCGTTTTTTAAATTATTCTCTGGAATAGCCATAATATCGGCAAGCGAAACCCCATGGACCTTGGCAATTTCCGAGAGGGTCTGTCCCGCACCGACTTCGTATTCATAATACTTACCGCCTCCCCCTCCGCTACTACGACGTACACTGCTCGATGAAGGACTTGAAGCAATCGGCCTAGCCTTGATCGCCTTATCGACTTCGGCCAACAATGCCTTGTTATTGTCTTCCATGAGCCTGCTCAGTGTCGTTGGGACAGCGTCGAGCTTGCCTTTCACTAGGTTCAGCTCATCGCGCAATGAGGCCATTTCATTTCGTAAGGCCATAGCATCCGCGCCGCGAGTGTCAGTCTGACGAGAGACAGCGTCTGTGCGCGAAGCAACGCTGTTGATGGAATTTCCAATGCCGTCGAC
Source organism: uncultured Lentisphaerales bacterium (assembly GCA_964618405.1). Taxonomy (GTDB): domain Bacteria; phylum Verrucomicrobiota; class Kiritimatiellia; order RFP12; family UBA3636; genus JBBQIY01. The sequence goes on along the minus strand of CAZUAY010000020.1, from coordinate 14,890 downwards.
CTCATTTCTCAGGCGGCTAACGGAGCTTTCGAGTTCCGCAAACCTTGCGTCTCGCTTCGCTTCCATAAGCCGCTCGGGGGACGGCTGATCCGTCCTCGTCTGCCCCCTCGTTTGCCCAGGAAAACCCAGCACCGTTCGACCCGATGCATCGGTATACGAGGTGCAACTCGAGGCCATCAGTGAGAGGGCAAGTCCTGCCAGCAACACCCGTATTCGTATCGTCTTCACTGAACCTCCTTGGCTTTCTTTTGAGCCGCATAAATATTCTCAATATGCTTAGAAATTTCGCGGTAGGTGACATCGACTCGATAAATTTCTTTGAAGTACTTAGCGGCATCGTCAAGCTTACCTTCCTCAAGGCAGATCTCGCCCATGAGGTAGTAAATATCCATTTTCTCGTTATTCATGGTCGGCAGGAATTCAAGCGCTTGCTCAAGTTGTGCCACCGCCATATCCAACAACCCCTTTTTCCGGAAACATAGCGCTAAATAGTAAAGCGCAGAAACGCGATCTTTAGGATTCTTCTGGGCAATCTGGAGCTGCTGCACGGCATCATCCAAGTGCCCGTATTTGTAGTACTGCAAGCCGAGCTCGTAGCGGAGATGCTGGTCGTTCGGATACCGTGCCACACGGTCAGCGATGTCATCGAAGACATACTGGTTTCGCTCGGTCTCCTTCGTTTGCGCCGCAGCGTCTTCCCCAACATCCTTCAACGCTGTGATTTCAGCATCAAACTTCGCAATCGTGATATTGGAGAATCGCCTATCCAATTCGGCATCTGCCCCGATCAGCTCACGAGCCTTCGTGATGGTTCCGAGTGCTTCATCAAACCGTTTCTGCTGGAAATAAAGCCCAACGAGATTCAGGTAGTAATTGATGTTCTTGGGCTCTGCTTCGATCTTCTGAAGTGCTTCGGTGATGAGCGAGTCGGCATCATCGGCCGTCTTGACCATTTTGCTTTGCTTCTCAAGTTGGTCGGATTCTTCTTTACTCTTGAGCGCACCGCGGTAGTCTCCCCCCTTGTTGGCTTCTTCCCAGCCGGAATCGAGTGTGGCTAACGCTTCACTATCTTTTAGCATGTGTGCAACCGCGGCATCATTCGGCTTGGCTCTATGCACTCGCTCAAGGTATTCGCGAGCTTTTCGGTAATTTTTCGCTTTATAATACAAACGCCCAAGAACTTCAGTAACCGCCAAGTTGTTGGTCGGCAAGTGTTCGCTGACGATTTTTATTGTCATCAGTCCATCTGCAACATGCCCTGCTTGAATTGCAATTTCTGAAAAAAGTCTAACCGTATTCAGATCAAGCGGATCGCTGAGCAGAAGACGCTCCACAGCCACTAGTGCTTCTTCTGTCTTGCCCGCTTTCAAAAGCGCCTTGATCTTAAGTTTGGGGAAAAACGAAGTCAGCGGAAACAGATAATGGCTGAGCGACTTCTGGCCATTCTTTGCCTTAAATCGAGCAATTTCTGTCAGCCGTAGATTCCGGCGAGCTGCCGAGAACTCTGGACATTGCTCAACGCACTTAAAAAGGATTTCAATGGCGATATCGATGTTGTTACGCTCAAGCGCAGCCAGAGCCTTTCCGTGCAAATTGCGAATGCTCTGGGGAATCTGGACTCCTTGCGACAACGTAGCGGTGTCGTCTCCCGTATCTTCAATTTTTTCGTTATCCATACCTATTACCTCCTCACGATCTTACGCGTTGATCTGCCCTGCTTTGGCCATCGACCGCGCTTCGACACTCTGAATTTCAGCGAATCCTTGCGAGCTGACCGGATTCAGGCCCGCACTGGCTTCCATGGAAGCGTCGGCCTCATAGTACAACGATGCCTTGACTCCAGTCAAGGACTGGAAGAGAATATTACCCTTGTATAAACCGACCTGAACCGTGCCAGTAGCATACTTTGCGTAGGTCTCAAGTGCAGCGAAAGCCGCTTCAGTTGAGAGATCGTAGTAACGACCGTCGTAAATTTGGTTGCCAATAAATTGGGATAATTCCCCGAACATACGGGTTGCCCGCTTGTCCAAGATGGCCTGATAAACATAGCGAAGGGCACGCCCAAGCAACTCCATGCCGGGTGCCTCATAGACGCCACGGCTCTTGGTGCCAATGATGCGGTTTTCAAGCGCATGACTGAGCCCAACGCCATTCCGTCCGCCGATTTTGTTGGCTGTAACCATGAGATCGAATGGCGACATCTTTTCGCCGTTAATGGCAACAGCACGACCACTCTTAAAGGTGATCGATACGTTCTCGATCTTCGCGGGTGCCTTCATCGGCCACACGCCCATCGTGGGTTCCACGATGGTCATTGGCGTTTCCATGCTCTCCAAGTCCTCTGCTTCATGGGAAAGGCCGGCCAAATTGCCATCGGTTGAATAGCGCTTCTTGCCGCCAGGAAATGCGACAATCCCATGTTTGGCAAGATACTCACACATCTGCGTACGACCCGGAAATTCTTTGAGCAACTCTGCATCGCGCCACGGCGCATAAACCGTCATCTTCGGCGCGAAAATGTTCGTATAGCGCTCAAATCGCATCTGATCATTCCCACGCCCCGTCGCACCATGTACAAGCGTGGTGATGCCCCGCTTCTTCATCTCGCCCACCAGTTTTTTCACCGTAACGGCACGGCCGATTCCCGTCGAATTCCAATAGCCACCATCGTAAGTGGCTTCGGCTAAGATCGTCTTGAAGCACGCTTCAGCCATCTCTTTACGCACGTCGACGATGATTGTTTCGACGCCACAGGGAGCCATTTTCTTGACAACATCCGAAATATCAGCCTCATCCGGTTGCCCTAAATCCGCTGTGAAGCAAAAGACAACAGCCCCTGCGTCAACCAACCGCTTTGCGATTGTCTTGCTATCCAGTCCGCCCGAAACGCAAATGCCGATCTTGCGCCCCTTCATATCTAAAACTGATAATGCCATTTTAAAATTCTCCTTGTTTTTACGCTTAGGCCTCGATTGACTCCGCTTCGGCGTCCTCCTCAAACATGACCTCCAGTGTATCGGCGATCATCTCCATGCCTTCTTCGAGATCCTTCTCAGTAATGCAGAGCGGGGGCAGGAACCGCACCACGTGCTCACCTGCCATGCAGGCGAGAAGTCCGCCATCGCGCAATTCGTTAACGACATCCTTTGCGCTTCCCTTCATGACCATACCGATCATCAAACCCTTGCCACGAATTTCCAGCACTTGCTCGTATTGTTCGACGAACTGCTGCAAGCCTTCCATGAAAAGCGCTCCGAACTTTTCGGCGTTCTCAAGGAGATTCTCCTCCTCAATCACCTCGAGCACGGCAAGTGAAGCCGCACAAGCGAGGGGGTTTCCACCGAAAGTTGAACCATGACTTCCCGGCGTGAAAACATCCGAAAACTTTGGCGTCGCCAGAAGCGCACCGAGCGGCACACCATCGGCCAACGACTTCGCGAGCGTGCAAGCATCCGGCGTCACATCGTACTGCTGCCAGCCAAACCATTTACCGGTGCGTCCCATGCCGCACTGAATCTCATCGCACATCATCACGAGATCCTTCTCGGTACAAAGTGCGCGAATTCCCTTCATAAACGCCTCGGTCGCTGGAATAACGCCGCCCTCACCTTGAACCGCCTCGACGATAACGCCAATCGTACGCTCGTTGACGAGTGCTTTGACGGAGTCGATATCATTAAAATCGGCAAACTCAAACCCGAGCAGAAGGGGATCAAATCCCTTCTGTATCTTAGTCTGTCCGGTGGCCGAAAGTGTTCCCATCGTCCGTCCATGGAATGAGTTCTTCATGCAGATAATCTCGTACCGACCCGTCGGGCTGCCATAGAGACGCGCCATCTTGATCATGGCCTCATTTGCTTCAGCTCCAGAGTTGGCAAAGAAAACCTTACCCCCCAGACCCAGACCAGAAAGCTTATGCGCGAGAAGCCCTTGATTGGGCGAATAAAACAAGTTCGAGCAATGAATCAACGTATCGGCCTGAGCTTTAATGGCATCAACGACCTTCGTGTGGGAGTGCCCGACGTTGTGCACGGAAATTCCCGCTGTAAAATCGAGCGAAACGTTGTTATTCGGACCCCATACACGACATCCTTTGCCGCGTACGATCGTGGCCGTGCGCGAGTAGGTGTTCATCATGTATTCGCTGGAAAGCGCTGCGATATCATCGTTCTTCTTCATTGTTTGACTATCTCCGTTCCGACGCCATTGTTTGTAAAAATTTCGAGCAGCAGTGAATGTGATTTTCTGCCGTCGACCAAGTGCACTTTGCGGACTCCCGCGTCAAGCGCGTCGAGACAGCTTTGGATCTTAGGAAGCATACCACCGCCGACCACGCCCTGTCGCATCAGCTCAGGGGCGTCTTCAGCCTTGAGCGTATTGATTAGCGAGTCAGGATCCGACGGATCTCTCAGCAAGCCAGGAACGTCCGAGACGAACGCCAGCTTGCGCGCCTTAAGCGCTTTTGCTAACGCGGCCGCAGCCGTATCAGCGTTGATATTGTAGACGAGGCCATCGGCACCACGTCCCAAAGGGCAGACTACCGGAATAGTCCGATCGTATAACAGTTCGCGAACCGGCCCAGTATCGACAGCCACGGGCACACCGACATAGCCCCAGTCGAGCGCCTCACCCGTCACGGGATCGACTCCCGTCTTCTTATTCGCAAAGAAAATCGTTTCGCCGTAAACCGCAGATGCCTGAACATTCGCATCCCGGAGGATCTGAACCACATCGGCATTCACTTCATTCTTGATCACATCTTCTATAATGCGCATCGATGGCGCATCGGATACGCGTAGCCCTTGCACAAAGCTGGTTTCGATTCCGGCATTTTTCAGTCCGCGCGATATCGCCTTGCCCCCGCCATGCACGACAATCGGCAACATGCCTACTGTTCGCATAAAGGCAATGTCAGAAAGGATAGAGACGAGGTTTTCACGACTCTCCATCACGCTGCCACCGAGCTTAACGACGATGATTTCATTTTTGAAACTCGCAATATACGGCAAAGCTTCTATCAAAACATCTGCCTTTGAAATGCAGGTTTCCATATCGCTCATGGTTATCGCCGTGTCTCTCTCCAGGCTCATGTCGTATACTCGCTGTTGATTTTTACATACTCGTAGGAGAAGTCGCAGGTGTAGACCGCGTCCTTACCTTCTCCAAGATTCAGATTCACCAGCACAGTAAACGCACGCCCTGACATCACCTCAGCCAGCTTTTTATTCACCGTAGCATCGGCAATCGTACCCCGATTATAGACGCAGACATCGTCGAAGAAAATCTCTGCCTTCATCTCATCAACCGCCGCACCAGAATAGCCCACAGCACAGATCACGCGTCCCCAATTCGGGTCTGCGCCAAAACACGCTGTCTTAAACAGCGCTGAATTCGCAATCGCACGCGCCGCAAGCAACGCATCGGCATCGTTCGCCGCCTTCTCAACCGCAACGGTCACAAACTTCGTGGCGCCTTCACCATCTTCAACGATCTTCGTCGCTAATGCCTTGGCCAATTCACAAAGCGCCTCAACAAAAAGCTCGTAATCTGGATGTGGCAGAGTCAGCACCCCGCCACCAGCCGCACCGTTAGCAAAAACAATCAAGGTATCGTTCGTGCTCTGATCGTTATCAATAGAAATCCTATTAAAGGACTTAGCGACTGCGCGATCCACGGCCTTTTTGAGGTCTGCTGCGCCAATATTCGCGTCCGTTGTAATATAGCACAGCATCGTGGCAAGGTTCGGACAAATCATACCGGCACCCTTGCACATCCCACCAATGGTGATCATCTTTCCACCGATTTCAACACGGAGGGCGGCCTGCTTCGGAACCGTATCCGTCGTCATAATGGCATGAGCCGCATCGTTGCCGCCATCGGGCTTGAGTGCCGCCTTCGCCAGCTTTATACCTTCCGCAATACGCCCCATCGGGAGCCGACGTCCAATCGTTCCCGTCGAACTCACGAGCATTTCCGCCTCGGGAATTTCAATCTCTTTGGCTGCAAGCCGTGCCATTTCAACCGCGTCCTCGTAGCCAGATGCGCCTGTGCAGGCATTGGCGCAACCTGCATTGACTACAATTCCACGACACTTCCCTTCAGAAACTCGAGCTCGATCCAGCACGACTGGAGCCGCCGCCACCTTGTTTGAAGTAAAAACACCTGAAGACACGCATGGACGATCCGAAATCAACATCGCCATATCCAGGCGATTCGCTTTGATTCCAGCCGCTACACCACAGGCCAAAAACCCTTTTGCGGACGTACAGCCGCCTTCTTGTATCCACTCAAACTTAGCATTCATGTCAAAGACTCGGAAAAGATAGACGAACACACTTGTCCGCCTTGCAAAATAGAAGAGGCAATTATGCCATATTTCCGGAAAGAAGTCTAATGGAAGTTTAAACTTTTCGCACGCCTAAGCAAAGAGAGCCCTTGCAAAACATTTCAAAAACGAAAAAAGGGTAACCCAAAAAAACTCGCAACACGAAAAGGAGTTAACGCGTTGCGAGAGCTGAACTTGCACGTCATGACGTGCTGTTACAATGGTGGGAGATACTGGACTCGAACCAGTGACCCCTTGCATGTCAAGCAAGTGCTCTAACCAACTGAGCTAATCCCCCAAGCAATAAAGTCCACAGATATTACGACTTTGCATACCGAAAGTCAACTCCATTTTTCACTCAATTTTTTTAGGATATAGAGCCTACACCCTGCTCCCTAATCTGAGTCTCGCCCCCAGCCTTTCACAAACCCGACAACCGTTCCGCGAGCTGCAGATAGATTAAACTGACAGAGATCACACAACAGACGGTACAGTGCAACCGTAGCGGAGCTGAGAAGCGGCGATCGGGCATGGCGACGCAGAAAGCGCACATGTCCTGCGCGATAATATCGCGCACGGTTGTAAGAATTTTTTCGAATTGTGCCTCCACCCACATGACGGAGAAGGACGCCTTCTGCAACGCCGAGCTTCCAACCTTTCGCCTTAGCACGGAAACTCCAATCCGCATCTTCGAAGAAAAAGAAAAAAGTATCGTCTAGCAAACCTACATCGTCCAGCACTTTTTTTGCAATCAACAGCGAGGCTCCGCATAGATAGTCAATTTTTTCTGGAGACGCAACCTCTGTCGGCACATAAAAAGGAGGACGAAGTCGCTTGCCTGCCTGCACAATGCGTTCGCCGCCCTCCTTCTCCGCCCCCTCACGCATGCTGCACCCGATGGCACCGAATTGTGGATCCGATTCTGCTTTTGCGAGCAGATGCTCCAGCGCATCGGAATCGCAAAGCACATCGTTGTTCAACAGCCAGACGTAGTCATAAGATCTAAGATTGCTAATTGACATCAGCCCTACGTTAACGCCGCCAGCAAACCCGAGGTTCACGCTACTTCCCATCACCTTGGCTTTTGGACACGCTTGACGCAAGGCATCAACCGTGTTTTCGGTTGATCCATTGTCGACCACAAGCACATCGAGGTCACGATGCGTCTGCGTAACTAACGACGCACAGCAATCACGGGTAAAATCAATTCCGTTCCAATTCAAGATGATGGCTAAAACTTTTTTCATCTCTCGGGCGCGGGTTCGGTACTGTCGCGGAGCATGATTTCAGCGAGGCGGAGGGTGGCGAGGAGTTTCGGCTTCGGCTCACCGCGAACGACGCCATCAAAGAATTCCGCGTACTTCTCGGCGGCCTTTCGAAACTTCGCGCCCCTACCGGCCGAGAGTCGCATAAGTCGCTCGGCCTTTGCTCGGGCGCAGGAGCGAGTCCATGCCTCGTTGAGGCGATCCACAAGCAACGCAGGTGGCGAATTCGTTGGCACATCAAGCGCAGCACCATCCTCCCCAGGATTGAGCATTAAAGAAAAATAGGCGCGAATCATGAATTCACGATGTGTCTGCCCCGGCGCCAGTACGTTGTCACGGCGCCCAAGAAGCCAGACGTCGAAATCACGATCTGCCTTACGCATCTCTAAAAAACCCGATGACGTTTCAGCAAAGAGCTCGGGAGACCACGGATCGCCTGCACCCAATGCCCGACACAACAGATCCAATCGCTTTCCGCGATTAGGGAAGTCGAGCCAGTAGGCCACAAGCTGAGCCGCCACATTGATTTGGCTCGATGAATAGGGTGAATTGACTGAGGTCAGCTTCCAGAGTGGGGGCAGCTCTGCCGACTGCCATTGAATAAGAAAGCTTTCAGCATCATCTTGACGGATTACGGTATCGAGGTAGCGTGCCAAGCCCGCAGTGAACCACCGTGCGGGGGGGGCTGCGTGGTTTGAGCCCTGCGCATGAACCAACACCTTCATGCTGAGGTATCCATCGCAAATTTCGCGCGCTAACTCACGCGCGTCCATCACCGACGGATTGATAATGCTGATCCGAATGGTCGGGAGAGATTGAAAGCCGATTTTGGGAGAAAGCAGTTGCTTTTCAATGGCACATGGGCGATCCGGCTCTGCATTCTCGGCATAAATAGAGAGTCGATAGGCCTCTCCTGTAAAAGACGAATCAGTCAACATCTGCAAGCGGCTACGAACATCCTCGGCAAACTGCATGATGATCTGCTTGTCTAAAGAATTCAGAGGTTCTCCGGATACCCGAACCGTTTGATCGGAATTGGATATACCGTTGTAACGTTCTATTTTTTCGGCTATGCTTTTGCTGGCGTCGGACAACTCGAGTGCAACCTCTTGCGAAAGGGCTTTCTGCCACGGCAACGCAATAATGACGGCAGCGAACGCAGGCCAAACGATTCTTTTTTCGAAGCTTGCTTGTTTCGTAGCCGACATGATCATCACCGTTTTTTTAACCATGAAACACATCTTTCTGCGCAGCCAGGGCAGACAGGTGAGACTTAAAAAACCTCTTTGCGTCTTTTTGTGGCAACGTCCTGCCCGCGTGAATGCGAAGGGGTTCCTCAGCGCCCGCTGGCCCAGTCCAAAATCGTTCTGGGGAGGGGTTGAATCGAAGAGATGGTAACGTCCTCCTCATCCTCGTCGTGCGAAGGGATCGTCACCTTATCGCCCACGACGTGCCCCAGAAGCGCTTCCGCCAGGCGACTGCGTGAGGGGATGATCCCGAGTGCCAAGTCGCTGTCCCATTCCCCAAGAATCTGATACGTGCTGCTATGGCCATCGGCATGCATGAGTGTCACCTCGCTGCCTACGACGACCTTGTCGGCGAATTCCACGGCAGAGAAGTCGGTTCCTCTCATCTCGCGAAGTTCCAATTCCAGCTCGGCCTGACGGCTGATCAGAATGCGCTGTTGTTCCTTTGCTGTCTGATATTCAAAATTTTCACGAAGATCACCCAAAATCCGTGCCGCTTCAATATCCTGATTGTTCTTCGGCATCTCTTGCTCCACGAGAACGCGGTGCTTTTCTTTTCGTTCGGCGAGGCTTTTCCAAGACGTAATGCGTTGTGACGGCTCGGCAGTTGCACTCGACTCGGTTGTACCCGAAGTCGCGAGCTCAGGGTACATCTTAAGGAGGCTTTTCTCAATCGCGCGTTTCTTAAGAGGCTCCCAAGCACCATCGGCAGCGCGTATGCGGGCGAAAAATGCTCCGCGCTCGACATCGGTCATGCGCTGAGTCTGCGCCTCAAGCCATTTATCGTCTCGGAAAAGTGCTGCAATGAGGTGCTGAAGGCGAAGATTTTCTCCCATAACCTCTGGTTCGAGCGCCAAAAGTGCCTGCGTACCGATGACAGCAGCAGGCAGGATCGAGGTGACGATTTCCTTGTCTTGGTTGCGACAGAGCCAGAGTAAAAGTGCAAAAGAAACGTCAATTCCGGAAAATTCTTTCCGAACTTGTTCAGCGAAGGAGGCAGAGGCAACACCCTCCAAAATGGGGAGAGCCATATTCTCGATGAGGTTGAATGGAAGCGCATGAAGAATATCAACAAAACCCCGAGCAACTTCTGCATTGTCCTTAAGCGGAATCAACGACATGAGTTCACTCATGAGGCCTGCTGGCATTTTCGAAGCCGCATTAAGAATAATCTCTGGCTTTGAGAGCGTACCCAGAAGGTCCACGTTGTTCTCGTCTACCATCGCAAACTCATCGCTCTGCCTGCTCCGTAGCTCGACGGGCAATTCCTTGAAACCAAGGGAAAGCGCCGCCAAGATCGTACGAACCTTATCCCTGTCGTTGTGGGTTGTCGCGCAACCTTTAAGCGAGAACGAAAGACGCGCTTTGAGAATTTCGAGAATCGCGTCGTCAATCTCAGGACGATCCTTGAGTTGCAAAAACTCGAAAATGCGGTTAATGATTTCGGGTACATCGTTCAAAGCAGCGAGATCGGCGAACCATGCGGAATCACCAGCCACTTTCGCATTCTCAGCGAACTCTATCAAGTCGTTTTTCTTAGCGGTAGGAGGAAGCTTAAATCGTTTGTCGTTCTTGAGCTGCGCGCGGGCCTGCGTCCAAAAGCTCTTCCACTCGACTCCTGCGGGCAGAACGCCGTTTTTCATTTCTAATTCAAGTTGCAGAACAGACAGCGGCCCAAAGCTATTTAGGGCCATCGTAACCACTTCTCCAGCTTTTTTTCTACATTTCTCATCAAAAGCAGCAAGGTTTGCGTGACGAATGGAGAGAATGTGTTTTTCATCAATCAGCTTCAACGCTTGAGCCGCATAAGAAAAAGCCATCGCGTGATCTGATTTTTGGTCAAAATCAACAACGATGCGCTTGTAAAAATCATCTAATTTTTTTACGACGCCGTAGCCCCAAGTTTTGTCGTAGCAAACCGCACCGGGGACGAGGGCGACGAGAAGTTCGAGGCGTTTAAGGCAGGTCACTGGTTTTTCTTTGCCGAAAAGCACACTCTCTGTTTTGGCCAGCAACATCCTGTCTTTCGTTGCGGAAACAAGGATATCACGACATTCCTCTCCGTAGATGGGCACGTCGCCTAACCACTCGGCACGCACCTTAAGCAGTTTAATGAGGGAATCATAATCACGCTGATCAACGAGATGTTGCTGAAGCACCATGCTACATTGGTCTCGGCTTTCGATTGCTTTGCACTCGTGGAGAACCATCAGACTGCTGAGAAGGTCTTCCATCGGAGGAAGCGCGTTTCCTCCGTCGTTGTTTTCATTCTTGTCCAGACAAAGGAACTTCCGTTCGATGTTTTCGGTGGACAAAGGCGTGGAGGGTTCTGAAAATGACATTTTTCGCTCTTTCTCTTCTCGACAGTCCTGCTTTTTCATCTTCGACCGTGGTTTTGCCGCGGCTTCCATCGGTGCATAGGTTCTTCCGTGGAATTAGAGACGTATTAAGCTATCATATTCGGTTGATTTTGGGAACGAAAAAATTTAGCTTTCTTAGGGCAAAATTTCGGCCTCGTTTTAGGGTTCCCAAAACCCACTCCGCAGGCCCTTTTAAAACAGCAGAAAACCAAGCAGAAAACCTTCGGAAACAGCGAAACGGTATCTTGACTTGGAATGATTCCCTATGATACTCTCCTTAATTCCGCTTCCATTGAGGCGGGAGGCAGACGGCATTAACACCCACTGAGGTTGCCGGGCCATGACTGGAGGTGAATAAGCGTGATACAAGTTCGTGTTAAAAAAGGCGAAGCCATAGAGAAGGCGATCAAAAGACTCAAGAAGACCATGGACAAGGAGGGCATTATCAAGCAACTCCGTGCTGATCGCTATTTCGAAAAGCCAAGCGAAAAGAAACGCAAGAAGTCTGCACGCGCACGCTCACGCGCTCGCAGTCTCGCCCGTCGTGCTGCACTTGCCGAGGCAATGCCGCGCATCTGATCCCGTTGAGACCGACGCAGGGTCGCATGCGATAGCCACCGGCACAGGCCAAAAGCCAACGTGTCAAGGTCACCGCATCGCGATCCTTTTTTTTTACCTCACCCACAATCATTGGCACAGAAGGACGTTCCGCATGCGACTTTCCATTTCTACAAACTGGAATTCAAACCAGCACGAGACCGCCGATGGCATGCTTGAGGAGATTGTCAGCCTAGGATTCGACACCGTCGAACTGGGTTATGGCCTCACACCGACACAAGTAGACGGTCTTGACCCATGGATTTCTTCTGGACGAATTAAGGTGTCGAGCATTCATGCGTACTGCCCAGCATCCATCCCGGGAAGGTCAGGACCTGAAATCTATTCGATATGCGATCCCACCGACCATACCCGGGGACGCCACGGCATTGCAGCCGCTAAAGCTACTGCAGACTTTGCTGCATCCGTCGGCGCGAGAACCGTTGTGATGCACGCAGGTCGCGTCCCTATCTATCGTCACATCCGGAAACTAGCCGATCTCGCCGCCGCTGGGGCGATCGGTACACCTGCCTACCAAAAACAAATCGTTCGAATCCAGAAGAAACGCGATCGATACGCCAAACGCCAGTTCGACATTCTTTGCGAAGCACTCGACGAAATTCTTCCCCACTACGAACAACTCGGGATCACACTCGGTCTCGAAAATCTACCCACGTACGATGCCATGCCAAACGAGCCCGAGATGCAAACACTCTTTGAGTGCTTCGATACGAAGGCCTTCGGCTATTGGCACGACATCGGGCACGCACAAATCCGACAAAATCTCGGATTCATCCATCACGCAGGCGTTGTTTCACGTTTTTCAGAAAAAATCGTCGGCTTGCATATTCACGACGTGAAGTTCCCGACATCCGATCACGTCATGCCACCCACTGGGACCGTCGACTTCACAATCGTCTCTCCGCTTATAAAATCGGGCATACCTTTTGTGCTTGAACCCGCAAGGGGTTCTGATGCATCATCTATCAAGGCAGCAGTTCGTTTTCTCTCAGCCCTCTGGGGCATTAACGGGAACGAGCCATTGCAAAAGCAAGTCGGTACCTGACCGGCGATAACACAAGGACAAAAAATGACAAAAAAAGCCCTTATTACAGGCATCACAGGACAAGACGGCGCTTACCTATCCAAATTTCTTCTCGATAAAGGCTATGAAGTCTTCGGTCTTCTTGCACGTCGCAGTTCACCCACGACATGGCGTCTCGGCTATCTCGACGTTCTCGACAAAGTTCACCTCATTGACGGCGATCTAACCGACATTGCCTCCATCATCAGAGCACTCAACCTCTCAAAGCCTGACGAAGTTTACAATCTCGGTGCCCAGAGCTTCGTTGCAACAAGCTGGGAGCAGCCGTTGCTCACCGCCGATGCCACGGGCCTCGGTGCGTTGCATATCCTCGAAGCACTCCGCCAGGTTCGCCCGGAAGCAAGGTTTTACCAAGCCTCGACCAGCGAAATGTTCGGGAAAATTCAAGAGCCTGCACAATCCGAAAAGACGCCCTTCTATCCACGAAGTCCGTATGGTGTTTCGAAGCTTTTTGCCCATTGGATGACCATCAATTATCGCGAGAGTTTCGATATTTTCGGTTGTTCCGGCATTCTCTTCAACCACGAATCGCCGCTACGCGGTATCGAGTTCGTTACCCGCAAGGTGACTGATGCTGTCGCACGCATTAAACTCGGTTTGCAGGACAAGCTTGCCCTCGGTAACATCGATGCTAAACGTGACTGGGGTTTTGCGGGAGATTATGTCGAAGCAATGTGGCTTATGCTCCAGCAGAACACGCCCGATGATTTCGTCGTGGCAACGGGCCGAACGACCACTGTACGCGACATGTGCCGCATTGCCTTTGAATACGTCGGTCTAAATTACGAAGAGTACATCTTCATCGATCCGAAGTTCTACCGCCCGGCCGAAGTCGAAGTGCTTCTCGGCAACCCAGCTAAAGCAAAGGAAATCCTCGGATGGGAAGCAAAAACATCCCTCGACGACCTGATCAAGATGATGATGGATGCAGATTTAGCTCGTGTAAAGCGAGAAATTGTTAACTAATCCTTGTTCCCATGGCGAACGAAAACATGAGACATTCACCCGCCGATAAGCCCCGTTTCAGCCGCGTGCTGATCACGGGCGCGGCTGGTTTTGTGGGAAGACATCTTGTCCGCGAACTTCAGGCGCATGGTCACGATGTGGTGACCACCGACGTGCTCCCTTCTACCGATCTCCCGGGGTATCGACAAAGCGAGCTCCGGGATCGTCATGCACTCAAAACACTGATTCGTGAAACAAAACCCAACGCCTGCATTCACCTCGCTGCCATCTCCTTTGTACCCGATGGCGATACCAACCCTGAAATGCTGCTCACGGTGAACATCGCGGGGACCGTCAATGTGGCAGAGGCGATCCGCAGCGAGGCTCCTGCATGTCGGCTTCTTTTCGTCTCCACCGCACAGGTGTACGGTCCCGTTACCTCGATACGCGCAGCCAACGTCCCGATCCGCGAAAATGCACCTCTCCTGCCATTATCAATGTACGCCATCTCGAAGACAGCCGCAGAACACGCTGTTCTTGCGTTCGGATCTGCGTACGGAATTGAAACCCTGATCGCCCGCCCCGCCAACCATACCGGCCCAGGGCAATCCACCAAATTTGTCGCCGTCTCATTTGCCCAACAGTTGGTTGACGCGAAGCAGAACAGCCGGAGTGACATACGTGTTGGCAATCTCGATTCAATACGCGATTTCACCGATGTCCGTGACGTCGTGAAAGCCTATCGTCTCATTGTTGAACGAGGCCAGAGCGGTCTCGCCTACAACATCACCACGAACGCACGGGTCAGAATTGGTGAAC
>CAZUAY010000020.1:0-217 GCA_964618405.1 uncultured Lentisphaerales bacterium | reverse complement strand
TAATAGGCCGTCCATGAACGCTGGCTCCAGAAAATCATCGGCATCGACCCCCCCATTATCGTCGACCCTGCCCTCTACCGCCCCAGTGACGCCTCACTCAAACTCGATGTATCCCGTCTCCGCGACCACACGAGCTGGATACCCGAATTTACTCTCGACGAAACGCTCTCCGATATTGTCAGCAGCATCAAATCGCTGAATCCTCGCTGATACGGTA
>CAZUAY010000019.1:13899-22606 GCA_964618405.1 uncultured Lentisphaerales bacterium | reverse complement strand
CATTCAGGTGCTAGGACCGAATCTCGACACGATCCGTGACTGTTATGGCTATCTGGGTCGTGACCACAACATCTCCATGTATGGCCGGGTCAAGGATCCGGAGCGACCGAGTTGGATTCGAAACTGCCTGGCCTGGGGTGCCTGGTTGGATATCCAGCAGAAAGCCGGGGGAGCGCATAACTGGCAGACTGAGCAGAGCATGGCGTTCAACTGCTTGCGTTCACCCACCGTTCGGCATTGTGCGTTTGGCCGGATCGATGGGCCGGGTTCGCCGGACAGCTTTAACCTTAATCAGTACAGGACATCTCGGAGCGCGGAGTTTGCCGATCCGGATAACCTGGACTTTCGTCTGCAAAGCACGTCTAAGCTCCGTGGACAGGGGACCAACGGCACAGACTTGGGAGCGTTCCAGTATCAATCGAACATCTTTTACGTGGCAACCAACGGTGACGACACGGCGGACGGGCTGTCGGTGAAGACGGCCTGGAAAACGATAGCTTTTGAAAAGTTGAAGGCAGGCGACACGCTGTATCTGGAGCCGGGGAACTATTCCATCAGTCCGCTCACAGGTGCGAGCAATATCACCATCCGGGGGCGCGGCGTGAACCCGGCCAGCATCACGGGTTCTTTCGTGGTGCAACGATGTGCAGGGATAACGCTTGAGCGTCTTTATTTCTCGGAGGCGCTGAAGATGGCGGACAGCCGAGGTGTGCGGATACGGAATTGCACGTTGGCCGGAGTACAGGCGCGGAACGTGGACGGCTTGCGTCTGGAACACGGGGTGTTGACCGGGAAGGTGGAACTTCAAAAATGTACGCAGGTCTTTTCGAGTGGCAATCTTTATACCGCGACTGTCAATGTGGAGGGATCGGAACTCCTTTATTCCGATTACAATAATTATTCCGATCTGTCGAACTTAAAGAATTTGCCGGACAACTACTCGCAAGTCCTCCAGGCAAAAATAATGCAGGTGGACGGTGTGCCATTCGTGCAGAACCGCTACAAATTCGGCGGACGCGGTCCGCTGGGTACAGCCCTAGGACTTTATCACGAGTTTCGAAAAAAAGAATTTCCGTTGGTGGGTCCGTTCGTACACTC
Organism: uncultured Lentisphaerales bacterium; assembly: GCA_964618405.1. Taxonomy (GTDB): domain Bacteria; phylum Verrucomicrobiota; class Kiritimatiellia; order RFP12; family UBA3636; genus JBBQIY01. The sequence goes on along the minus strand of CAZUAY010000019.1, from coordinate 21,508 downwards.
GGTGAGCGCGACGACGGCGAATCTGGAGTGGTGGACATCGCAACCAGCGGAGACGGAAGTCGCGTGGGGCGACACGCCGGAATGCGTGAATACACAGCGACTCAGCACGGACGGTTACAGCACGTTCAGTTTGACCGGACTGCAACCGGCCCAGACGCTCTATTTCAAGATCAAATCCATGACAGCGAAGCCGAACACGTCCTTTGCACAGATCATGGAAGGGATGGCAGGAGACGCGCAGGCGGTGGAAGTTAAAACGGCGGTGGTACTGGCGAAACCGCGGACGTTTTACGTGGCGCTGGACGGCCGGGCCGAGAATACGGGCTTGAGCCGGGAGCAGGCCTGGCCGATGATCGGGCAGGCGGCGGATCATGTAAATGCAGGCGACACCGTACTGATTGCCGGTGGAAAGTACAGGGAAATTGTGCAGATGCGGACTACCGGCGATAAAGACCGACCCATCACCTTCAAGTCGCTGCCGGGTGAAAAGGTTGTCCTGGACGGAAACAATCGGTCTCTGGATCGGGCGATCTCAATTCAAGGCAAGTCACACCTGATAATCGACGGCTTGTATTTCACAGGACACGGTTACGGATCGGCCATTATGATGAGTGACTGTAGCAACATCCAGGTGCGGCGCTGCTTTTTTCGGCAGGAGGGTGCCGTGCGTGCGAACCAGTGTTCGGACTTGCTGATCCAGAATTGTGTGATTCGGGGTGCGATGGAAGGCGTGAATTTGAATGGCTGTAGCAACACACGCTACGAAAACAACGTCTCTTTCGTGCATTTGATCATGCATGGGCAAATGATCGGTGGGACTATTTATTGTTCAAACAATATCTTCACGGATAGCCAGTTGTACAAACTTCGGGTTCCAATGTTTATCCTTAATCGGACGGAGACCTTGATCGAGACCAACAACTGCTATTTTCTGCGGATTCCCGATGCAGAGCGGAACATGTTTCATTTTTACGGTTACGTTAAACCGCCTCGGCGCTATGGTTTTTTCAGTCTGGCGGAATATTACGAGGATACCGGACGTGATGGCCGATCCCTGTTCTGTGACCCGCAGTTTCAGGGGCTGATTGGAGTGGAAATCCCACCTTACAAGGGTGTCGTGGAAAAATTATGGTCAGGACTGACGGTGACCCCCAGCATCCAGGAAGCCGTGGGCGATGGCCAACCGGGGTTCGCACCGGACAGCATGACGCAAAATGCCGACTTCGATGCTTTCTTTGCAACGAACCCAGAGGTCGTTCAGCGCGGCATGGGCCTTCAGCCGGAAGCCTTTGCGGATTTTAATTTTGATCAGCCAGAGCTCACGAAGACCCCAATAAAATGGCGATGGAAAGGGGCGGTGCGCCTGTTTTCAGCCCATCGGGGATGATACTAATTTGCAAAAAACAGAGCCGATTGAGCTAACGGAAGTGGATGCGACCCATCGAGGCATCGCCGGGGATCTGCGACATATTCAGAATGTCACTCCAGACTTGGTGTTCGACAGTCCTTCGCTTTTCACCTGTGTAACGGTGCACCGTCTAAAGCACCACCGTTATGCAGGGCAAAATACTCAGGATGCGTCTTGGCATACTTTTCGTAGGTGATCACGGTGACGACATGGTGTGCCGAGCCGCCTTATGAACAAACGTAGCACCCTGCAGACTGGAGACATCAACTCCATTAGCCTTGGCAAAGGCGGTGGCGCCTAGGTAGATACCGTGCCGCTCGGGATCTTTTTCAGACTCCTTTTGGGAAGAGAAAATCGCATCGTCTTCAGTGGATCGACAACCTGACAGACTTGCAGATCGCCGAGCAAGCTCATCCAGCGAACCGCCTCGTTAGCCGCCAATCCCTCGATATCGACGAGAAAACGATGCGCTTTTTCGAGCACCAGTCCTTCGCAAGCGTCGAGCGTCTTTGCAGAGGCGATAAACGACAGGTGCGTCGAGGTCTCTATACAGGGCGTCGGCAGAGCCCAATTGATTTGGGAGGCTCGCAACAGAACCTCGCCAGAAACCTCTGCCCCACAAATTCCAACCTCTCCATCGCCCATCATGGCATGGAGGTCGCCCAAACTCAGTAGTGCCCCTGGAACAGCGATCGGAAGGTATAAGCAACTACCTGCGCAAATTTCTTTGCAGTCCATGTTTCCACCATGTTCCCCCGGAGTGCCGTTGAGCACGGGCTCGCCAGCGGGCGCAGTACCGATCACGCCGATCATCGGGCGCAACGGAATTCCCAGAGCATCGTTCAGCCACAATCGGTCGTCGCGAATCGGCAGGATGCTGGTCTCGACCCCCTCGACCTGACGTCCCAAGGCGCCTGCACCGTGCTCCAGACACATCACCGCAAAATCGCGTATGCGAATCTCAACGACCTCAACGCGCAACACCGACCCTGGACGTACGCCTCGTATCACAATCGGACCCGTTGCAGGGTTAACCGTATCCCACAGATCGCTCGTGAAATGATCGCTAGGCGTACGCACTCGTCCGCTATAACAATCTTCCGTTTCAACGAGGAAGAGTTCGCCTAGGTCTACCTCCGCCACCGGCGGGTGTGAGGCCGACATGGTGTAACAAATTTTGTCTTTACCAATCCGTAACATTGTCGTGTCCCTTACTCAAACGCTTCGCCATTTGCCCTCTCTTCAAATAGGGTCCCCACTCGCAACTCGCCACTCGCAACTCGCAACTCGCCACTCGCAACTCGCAACTCGCAACTCGCAACTCGCAACTCGCAACTCACAACTCGCCACTCACAACTCGCTACTTCTTCACTTCACGATAATCGTCGTCCCAAGCTCATAAACATATTCGTAGCAACCCATATCGACGCGATTGTACAACGTGTCTAAACGCCGATTTTTGTTCAAATCGATTGCACTCGTCATCCATGCCTGATTCGTTCCGGTATTGAGGCAGAGAGAGGATTTTTTGAGCCGGAAATCATTTCCCGTGGGATTCACATACTGCGGATCAACGTTTATATTATTCGCCTCCGCAGGGAAGCTTGCTTGGGAGGACTCGATCAGAGGTGTGCATGAATTAGTGAAAACGAACAAGGAACCAGTGGCGTTTGCAGCAGTGTTCACTTCAGCACCGCCTTTATAATTGTCACGAACAATTGAATTCCATATTCGGAAAACAGAGCCTCCCTGCGAATAGAGGGCTCCGCCGTAGACCCCACTGGATTGGAAGTTGCTCACGATCGTACAATTGTAAATGTCTGTTACGGATCCATTGTATGCCATTATTGCCGATGCTCCAGATGGGGTTTCCACCGTGTGAATGAAGCGATTATCATAAAAAAGGCTATTGCGTACCTCGTTGTAGCTATTGCCTCCGCTTGATTTCGAAATAGTGAGAGCCGCACTACCACTTGCATTAGTTTTAGCGTTGCTTGTGAAGACGCAGCGTTCGACCCGGTTGGTGCCATCATACCAGCTAAGTCCGTTTGGCGTGTTGTTTTCAAAGCGTGAATCAACAACGTTAAGGTCGGCCGTAGACCGTTTCCACATACCTCCGCCGCTGTTGTTGCGGATAAGGGTGTTGGTTACGATCAAGCTGGCAGAGGGACTCCCTGTATATTGTCCGTAAAGGCCTCCGGCACTGCTAATACCACGGTTTCCGATCACAATACAATTGTCCACGATGGCTGTGCGCCGTAGGTTGGTTAGATTGAAAAACACGCCGCCGCCGTCCGCGAAGCCGTTCGTCACCGTAAAGCCGATCAGCCGTGCCGTTGAATCAGCTCCTGCGGAGAGCGTTGCATCGATCCATACACAACGATTGCTCGCGGCCCCACCGGCATCAATGATCGTATCGGTGGGATTGCCGCTGGAACTACGCACGGTGATCCACTTGTTAATGGTGACCATGTTCGTGATTCCGGATTTTTCAATGGGCGTGGGCGGTCGACCGTACGTACCAGGTGCCACCCAGACGGTATCCCCGTTTGATGTCTTGTTGATGGCGGTTTGAATATCGGTGGCAGCGGTGGCCCGATTGGTGTACAGGCCATTCGGATCAGGCGTCTGCCCGTCCTGTGCCACCCACCATTCAACGGCCAGACTTGGCATCGCGGCAAAAGTAATAACGCCGACGATAGCAATAAAACGTCTCAATAAATGGGTATTAAGATTCATCATGCTTCTCCTTTTGACAATTGGTTTTCAATTTTATATTCTCTGAATTATTGTTTTACTGTACAGAGCCTCTTAGCACGCTACTTATTGTAGCATTGGCTTGATGCCGATTGCAATAAAAACTTCCGTAAAAAAGCGCCCAGCCTGTGCAAAACGACAAACAGGCAAGCCCCCGCGAGGCTGCGCCGCGAAAAAACGATGGGGCAACATTTTTTTCCACCCATTTTTTTGTCCCTCTCTACACGAAAATAAGGGGCATATCTCTCGGAATCCCCGATACCGATTTTTCGTTTTGGATCCCGATGCCGCCCCAAATTGGCTCTCCTATTCCCATCCATCTGTGTCTCGAACTCTCGGTGTTTAAAAACCCCGGAATTGAATTTGTGGAAGAATCTACTGCAACTCGCAACTCGCTACTTCTCCCCTCGCTACTTCTCCCCTGTGGCTGGCCTCGGTGATGCCGGAATCGTCCGCGACAGTACTAGCGGCTAGCCACTAGCGACTAGCGACTGTAATCGGTCAGGCACAGCCCCCTGTGCCTGACCGATTACATGATGACTTCTTCTTGCACTTCCCGGCCAGAAAATATACTCTGTACAAGGAATTGCTTCAGGATTTCGTCCTCGTCCATAGCATCGGCAGTTTAGCGGGTAATGGGATAAAGCGTTCGCAGTGATCGTTCGAAAAGGCAGCAATATGAAATACAGAAAATTTGGCAAAACAGGTATTGAGGTTTCAGTACTAGGTTATGGCGCGATGCGATTACCGGTCGTTCCAATTGATCCTTTGGATCCAGAGTCGAAAAAACAGGTTGATGATAATGCCGCTGTTGCCTTGCTGCGTTGTGCAATCGACAAGGGCGTAAACTATATCGACACCGCATTTGGCTACCATGGTGGCCATTCGGAACGTGTCGTGGGGCTTGCTTTGAAAGATGGCTATCGTGAAAAGACGTATGTCGCAACCAAGTTTTCAGGTTGGGAATGGAAGAAGTCGGGCGACTTCGGACGCATCCTCAACAAGCAACTAAAACGTCTTCAAACTGACCATATCGATTTTTATTTATTCCACTCGTTGAGCAAAGATTTGTGGGAGAATGTTTGCCTTAAGCAGGGGCTGTTGGAGAAAATGCTGAAAGCGAAGAAGGCAGGAAAAATTCGGCATATCGGTTTTTCTTTTCACGACAGCCTCGAGGCATTTAAAGAAATTGTCGATTATACCGACGTTTGGGACTTCTGTCAGATTCAGCTCAACTATCTCGATATCGACCATCAAGTGGGTTTGGCGGGCTTGCGATATGCTCATGCTAAGGGCCTTGCGGTGATCGTTATGGAACCGCTACGTGGCGGCAATCTTGCCAACCTGCTATCACCCGATGTTGTCAAACTCTTCGATGGAACCGGCAAATCGCACGTTGAATGGGCATTAGATTTTATCTGGAATATGCCCGAAGTCTCCATGTTGCTGAGCGGCATGGGGTCGAGACAAATGGTCGACGACAACATCAAGTACGCCAATCGTGCGTCGGTTGGCATGCTCAAGGCCGCCGATACCGTTATCATCTCTAAGGCGCAGCAAGCTCTCCTCGGGCAGAACACCATTCCCTGCACAAGCTGTGAGTACTGCATGCCCTGTCCTTACGGTGTTGCCATCCCGTATAATTTCCAGGTTTACAACACGCTTTCCAAGGGAAAGACTGAGGAAGAATGCAAGGCGCAGTATCAAAACTGGGTCACCATGTTCGGCAAGCAGGCTTCAGCTTGCGTGGCGTGCCGCGCGTGCGAGCCGAAATGTCCTCAGCATATTGTGATCTCGGAGCGGATGAAAGAAGTCGCGGAGAAGTTCGCCTAATCGCTTACTTGTCTTTGCGCAGGACCTCTTCTAACGCGTGCATGACTTCATCGGGGCGGACGAGGGCCATGCAGCGGCGGTGACATTTTTTGAGGTCACCCACTTGGTGGCAGGGTGCACACCCTGCCACATCTTGGTGATGTACAACGTAAGCGCGGTCGCCTTCGGGTGCCCAAAGTGGCAGACGACTACTCCCTTCGATGACAACAAGCGGTTTGTCGAGCGCGTCGGCAATGTGCATGGGACCTGTATTCACCGTGATGATAGACCCGCATTTGGCGATCAAAGCAACCCAGCTCTGGACCCCTTTTGCTTCACGACATTCGAGGTTGAGATCCTCGCTACCGACGGCGGTGAAGGCGGCATCGGTTTCCTCGGGGCCGCAGAGTAGCACGGGTGAAAAGCCTTCGATGCGGAGTCGGAGGATGGTTTCGCGCCAGAGTTCTGACACCCAGCGTTTCCCTTCCCACGGGGTGAGCGGAACAAGGCCAATACGACGGAAATCAGGAATAATGCCGGCAGGGGGAAGAAGATGCGCTACGTTGGGTCTTTTTAGATACGTTCCTGGAGGGGCGAATGCGGCATTCGCAATGCGTCGTGAAACGCCACGAAGAAGTTGCACGCGTTGGGCGGCACCGGGCATGACGGGGCAATCGTTTGCCGTGTAATAGCGGGGCAGGGTGCGAACCCTGCCACAGCCCGCGAGATAGAGGATGGTGAGGCTTCTGACGTCGCCGCGCACGTCGATTCCTTCGCTTCCTGCTACGTGCTGCTGAAGCGATTTCGCGAGGCTCCAAGCGCTTCGGAAGAAGCCGCGATATTTCTTACTGACATCGTAGGCCGTGTAGGCAGGGGACACAGGTAAGAAAGTGAAGGCGGGGTGGGGCGCGATGATTTCGCCCCAGGCTGGTTTGGCGGCGAGAATAACTTTTTTACCGCTTGCCAAAAATGACACGATGAGCGGTTGGAGGGTGATAATGTCGCCCATCCCGTAGGGCTCATAAAAAAAGAGTGGTGCGTCTTTATGGCTGCGAGCCAGTGACGCGCGTCGATGCGCCGTGGCGAGACGCACAAGGATGGCGAGCAGGCCACCTACGGCGAAGGCAACCCGCCGCTTGAACGATGGCATGATGCGAGCTGTTTCATTGGGTGGAGTGGAATACTGCATTACGACCACCTCCACTGCGTGCCGACACTGCTACGGAATTCGTGTGGCATGCCGTTGTTGTCGAAGAGCGTTGTGCTGATGGGTTTTTTTCCATAGCAACCGCGAATCAACTTTTCTGCGCAGCGTAGCGATCTGATCGCCTTCCGTGCAATGCCATGGGAGAAAGCGCCAGTTTCTTCGCGCAGTCGTGCTTGTTCGTGCGCTGCTGAGGGACTCAGCGATTCATTGTGCCCCGTGCTACCGTAGGCACCGAGGTAAGTCGGGATGTGGCGAACGGTGATGCCGGAGGAAATGGCGGCAAGGTAGAATTTTTTGTCGGCGAGAAGGCGATAGGATAAATCGAAAGGGCGGTGTTGTTCCCAAACGCATTTTCTGAAAAAAGTGGTGCAGCTCAGGATGTAGTTCACACCGTTGCGTAGCAGGAAGAGGCGCGCTGGGATTTC
>CAZUAY010000019.1:12202-13799 GCA_964618405.1 uncultured Lentisphaerales bacterium | reverse complement strand
CTGAGCAACGTCTTCACAGGAGTCCTGCGAGGCATTGCTCTCGCGGACGACGTGCTGAATCTGGAAGGCGTTGGAATCGTCCTCCTGTGACTTCACCGAGGCCGCGCACGCTGTGAAAGTGGCGCGAGCGTTGAGCAGGGGAGTGACGATGCCGAATTTCATGATCTGCGGCAGTTTGCCTCTGGCTAAGGGGTTGTTGTGGAGAGGTCGGTATTAAAGCCGTCTCCGCCTTCTTCGCCATCGGCTCCGTAGCAGATGATTTCAAAGGCTTCCCCCCGGGTTCCAGGGGATAAATAGGCGTAATCGCGTCCCCAAGGATCCTTGGGAACAGAGCGGGAGTCGAGGTATCCGTTTGGCGGAAAATTCTCCGGAATGGGCGGTGTTGTGGGCTTCACAACAAGGGCTTCGAGCCCCTGACGCTGCGTGGGAGGGAAACGGTTGTCGTTGACGTAGATTTGTACAGCGGTCTTGAAGTTGCCCAGTTGGAGTTTGGCCGCGTTTTGTCTTCCGCGTTGGGGCATGTCGATGAGGTTAATGCCCACCACCGAACCGAGGATGACCACGATGGTGATCGCAATCAAGACTTCGAGAAGTGTGAAGCCTTGGTTCTGTGTAGGTTGGCGAGTGGGTTGCAGTTTCATAGACGTTTTGCTTTACTTCAAGTTCTTTAGATGTGCAACGACTTCAGCGCGGTCTTCGCGGCTTGTGATGCCAAACCAGTCGGACTCGGTCTGCATAACGGTCACTTGCGCTTCGCCGCTTAGCACATATTTTCCTAAAGCCGTTGGCACCTGGAATTCAGACTTGAGGTTGTCCATGTTTTCGCTAAGAAATGCGGGAAAGTCTGTTGCCAGTCTATCGATGAACGAGCGCTTGAAGCCAAACATGTTCATGGAGATCAGCGTGTCGTCAGCGAAGGCGTCTTCACCATCGCGTATGATTCCATCCGCACAACGCTTGAGCTCAAGTCGTTCTTTGATGGAGTGCAGAATGCCGTTTGAATCGACGTCACAGATGCCGCGAGAGACGGTGCCAAATTTGGAGAGCGTCTTGTCAAGCCGATAGGCCACCATGCAATAGAGGTTCGGCTGGCTTTCTGTTTTCTCGAGATAGTCGCCACACAGCTTAAACGCTTCTGCGCCGTAAAAATCGTCTGCATTGACAACCGCAAAGGGGCCTTCAACGACGTTGCGTGCGGCGAGCACGGCATGTGCGGTGCCCCAGGGCTTCTTGCGCTCGGCGGGAACTTCGAAGCCTTCAGGAAGATCCGAAAGCTCTTGCATCGCATACTGCACATCTGCCTTGGCTTCCCACTTTTTGCCCACGATTTCTCTAAAATCTTTTTCAATATCGCGACGAATAACAAAAACGATGCGTTCCATACCCGCTGCTAGGGCATCTTTCACGCTATAGTCTAAAATGAATTCGCCGGAAGGGCCTACGGGATCCATCTGTTTAAGACCGCCGTATCGGCTTCCCATTCCTGCTGCGAGTACAACTAAGCTTCGTGTCATGGAGTTCTCCTATCTTGAAATGGGTTTATTTTAACACATGAGGTGTGTTAAGTCTATCTTTGGGCGTCGGGTTTGAGTAATTT
>CAZUAY010000019.1:0-12102 GCA_964618405.1 uncultured Lentisphaerales bacterium | reverse complement strand
CAAGAAGGCGAATACATTTGTAAACACTAGTCGAAACGTTTTACATGCTGATGGCAGTAGGGCAGAGATTTCTTTTGAAAATAGTAGTCCTGATGATATTTCTCAGCAGGCCAGAACTTTCCAGCAGGCTGGATTTTTGTTGCAACCTTGTAGCCTTTCGCCTTCAGCATTTCAATCAGCTTCTCTGTTGTTTCTTGCTGCTTTTTGCCGTTGACGAAGATGACCGATTGATACTGTTCGCCGACATCGGGGCCTTGACGGCCGACTTGCGTGGGATCGTGAATTTCGAAGAAAAGCTTGGCGAGTGTTTCGTAGGAGGTGAGCTTGGGGTCGAAAACAACCTTGACGGCTTCAATGTGTCCTGATTTGCCGCTACAAACTTGTTCGTAGGTTGGTGCATCAATTTTCCCTCCTGTGTAGCCGCTGTCTGCGTAGATGACGCCACGCGCTTGTTGCAAGAAGTATTCGACACCCCAGAAGCATCCACCCGCAAACACGGCGGTTTCAAATTTTTTCTCGAGATCTGCCTGAGGAACGAAGTCCATCGAAATTGAATTGACGCAATGGCGCGTGTTGGAGTCGGTGAACTTTTCGCCCGTAAAGACGTGTCCCAAATGTCCTCCGCAGTTGGCGCAGTCGATTTCCGTGCGTCTTCCATCTGGATCGGGTTTGCGGAGTACTGCGCCCGGAACTTCTGCATCGAAGGCAGGCCATCCGCAGTGTGCATCGAATTTATCTTCAGCTCGGTAGAGGGCTATACCGCAGCGGCGGCAGGTGTAGACGCCAGGTTCTGAGAACTTATCGAATTTTCCCGAGAACGGCGCTTCAGTTCCTTTGTTTTCGATGACGCGTGCTTCTTGAGCGGAAAGTGTGTTCCAGTTCGATTCCATTTTTACCTCCGATGTTTTCGCCTGTGTGCTTAGAGCGAGACAGGCGAGTGTGACGTAGACTATTTTCATAAGCGAATGGTTGTGTTTGTTATGGGGTGGTCGAATGACGAGCGGCGTTACCAATGAATTGGTGGATGACGGCTGTGACGACGCCGAAAATTTTGAGTTCCATCTCGCCATCAAAAACAATGGGTTTGTAACGACGATTTGCTGCTTCGAGTCGGACTATGTTACCATTTTTCCGCAGATATTTAACTGTAAATTCGTTATCGACCGAGGCGATGATGACTGCACCGTCGACAGCTTCTAGGCTACGGTCCACAACGAGCACATCGCCGGATTGGATGCCAGCGCCGATCATAGAATCTCCTGCGGCGCGGACGAAGAATGTCGCTGCCGGTCTTTTGACAAGGAGTTCGTTCAAGTCGAGCGGAGATTCAAGATACTGCTCGGCAGGCGAGGGGAACCCAGCGATCACCGTTGTTGCCATCAGTGGCGGAGCTTCGTGTGTTTTTACGTTTTTAACCATTATGCGCGTTCGGGTTTTACATCCGCGATTTTTTGGAGTTTCAAATAAGTTGCGGTCTTCATCCGAATCGGCGTTTCTGCCGTTTCCCATAAGCTGACCGTGCGTTCGTGAACGCCAAGTTCTTTGGCTAGTGAGGCTTGCGTAATGTTGTTCACAAGCCTCACAAGTTTTACGAAATTAGGCTCGACCAATGTAGTCCCTGATGTTGGATTTTCGCGAACGAGCGAGAATGAAGATGTGGCTTCGTCCTCGACGTTTTGCACAGGCTCAGAGACAGTGTTGGATGTCGCTGGGTTTTCTTCTGCAGGATTTCGCATCGCCGCTATCGTCGGAGAGGGGAGGCCGGTGATTTCAGAAATGGCTTCGTCAGGCATTTGATTGAGGAGCAGCTTAGCAACGGACGAAGCCATTGAGCTACGGCCATCGGCGAACCCTTCGCTGTAAGCATCATCGTATCCTGGATTGGCATCCAAGAGTAGCCTCGCTGTCGTGTCGTTGTTCGTCTCGATTGACATGATGAAGTTTTCGTGAATGAGGCCTTAAGCATCGTGCTAAAGTCTAGTCCCCGTGTAACGAACCGTGCTAGGAGGGGAATTCCAATTCTCTACGAAATCAAGCGTCATCACACCATTGTAGATTGAGGCAGTGATGCTGCCCGTTCCTACGCCGGGGTTCGTCATATTGCCATTGAGGGTCCCGCCACTGACGGAATATGAACCATAGACGCGTTGGCCTGAACCATCGGCATTATCGCAAATTTTCCAGTTCCCGTCTGGGTAAAAGAAGGCATACCATGACGCGCCAGCCGCCGAGGTGAGTTTCCATGTGCCGACAAAGTTATTGACGGCTGCAGGCTCTTCCTTGTCTTTATCCTTTTCTTTTTCTTCCTCGACCGGCACGGAGCTGTCACCGTAGGCGAAGCCACTACTTTGCGTACCATGTTCGCAGCCGGAGATCATTACGAAACACAGGAGTCCCAGGCATGCAACGGAGATGAGAGGATTGTTTTTCGTCATTTGCGGTTTTACTCCTTATCGATTAACCCTAGAGTTTAGACCCCCTGTAGCGGATGGTCTTGTACGGGGTATGCCAATGCTCGACAAAATCAAACGTCATCACGCCTTTGGAAATTGTGGCGACGATGTTGCCAGTTCCTACGCCAGGGTTTATCATGTTACCGCTGAGATTTGCACCATTGACGGTATAGGAACCATAGACGCGCTGGCCTGAACCATTTGCATGGTCTGAGATCTTCCACGTTCCGCCCTTGTCGAATATTGCAAACCAGGATGTACCGTCGGTGGTGGAGGTGAGTTTCCACGTTCCAACGAAGGTATTGTTGGCGGGTGTCGTCGTCGTCGTCGTTGGTTTCTTCGTGTCGTTCGTGCCGAATGGGTCACTCTTTTGCGCTTCGTGTTCGCATCCGGCGATGAGCCCTAGGCTGATGAGCCCAATGAAAGCGATTGAGAGATGATGAAAGTTTTTTGTCATCAAGGTATCCTATTATTATTTTATCTTTGACCAAGAGTCACGTAGTGTGGCTGTGCGGTTGAATACGGGGGCACCGGCTTTCGAGTCCTCGGGGTCTGTGAAGAAGTACCCCATGCGTTCAAACTGCACGGATGTGCCGAAGTCGAGTTCCTGTACCGCGGGTTCTGCAAACGCGGTTGCAAGTTTGATGGAATCTGGATTGAGAAATTCGGTAAAGTCGCGGGAATCGTCGGCGAGCGGATCTTCAACGGAGAAAAGTCTGTCGTAGAGTCGCACCGGTACTTCAACCGCATGGCGAATCGAGACCCAGTGGATGGTTCCCTTGACAGAACGTCCGTCAGGAGAGGTGCCGCCTCGCGAATCCATGTCCATGGTTCCGTGGATCTCGCCGACTTCTCCATTGGCGTCTTCTACCACGTGCGTACAAGTGAACAGGCATGCGTAGCGCAAGCGCACCTCGCGTCCAATCGAAAGTCGGAAAAACTTTTTTGGAGGATCCTTCATAAAGTCGGCACGCTCAACGTACAATTCGCGAGAGAAAGGAATTTTGCGGCTGCCGTCTTCGGCATTCTCTGGGTTGTTCACGCCATCGAAAAATTCTTCGCCATCTTCAGGGTAGTTGTCGATCACGAGCTTAACCGGGTCGAAGACGGCAAGCCTGCGCATTGCTGTACTGTTTAAGTTTTCGCGAACGGCTTGTTCGAGAATGCTAAAATCTGTGGTGCTGATAAATTTTGTGGCACCGAGCGCTTCGCAGAAGTTTCGTATGGCGGCGGCTGGGTAGCCACGCCGCCGCATGCCACAGAGGGTCGGCATGCGAGGATCGTCCCATCCGGCGACGCGATTTTGATCGACGAGCTGGAGTAGCTTGCGCTTTGACATGACCGTGTAGGTAAGATTCAGGCGAGAGAATTCGCGTTGTTGCGGACGCACCGTGACGCCGTTTTTCTGGACGAGCATGCCCATCTCCTGCATCCGGTCGATAACCCAATCGTAAAGCGGGCGATGCACTTCGAATTCGAGCGTACACATCGAATGCGTTACGCCTTCAAGTGCGTCTTCAATCGGATGTGCAAAATCGTACATCGGATAGATACACCACTGGTTCCCAGTGTGGTAATGCTCCACGTGCATAATCCGATAAATAACCGGATCCCGGAAGTGGATGTTCGGGGATGCCATATCGATCTTGGCGCGAAGACAGTAGGTACCTTCAGCAAACTCACCCGCCTTCATCTTGCTCAACATGTCGAGGCTCCACTCAGGAGCATGATTACGAGTGGGGCTTTCGAGTCCGGGCTCTGTAGGAACGCCGCGATATTTCCTCCAGTCTTCTTGGGAAAGTCCACACACGTAAGCATGACCTCTCTTGACGAGGTTTTCGGCGATTTCGTACATGGTATCGAAGCGGTCAGCAGCATTGTAAAAATGCTCGCCCCAGTCGAAACCTAGCCAGTTGATGTCATGCTTAATATTATCAGCATATTCATCCGACTCTTTGGAAGGATTCGTATCGTCCATCCGCAGGTGGCAGACGCCGTTGAAGAGCTTGGCCATTCCAAAGTCGATGCAGATCGCCTTGGCGTGGCCGATGTGGAGGTAGCCGTTGGGCTCGGGAGGAAAACGTGTAACCACGGTTCCGCCGTTTTTGCCCGCTGCCACATCGGCAGCAATCCACTGCTGGAGAAAATGGGCTCCTGGTTTTTCGGAGCTTAAGGAAGCGTCTACTACTGGGTTCATGTTATCAATTCTCGGTTAGCTAATTCGGATGGGCGAGCACTCCTTCAGGTATACAGGCATTCATTATGACACAGATGGGGATCTCAGGGCAAGGATTCCTGTATCGAATCTCGTAATCGGTTAGCGACAACCTTCGCTTTTACTGGACTGCGCTGGATGCCGCCCCACCGAGCGCAAGCCTGATCGGCGGTTCCAATAACGGGCAACACGACTTTCGTCAGCCTTGCTACATCCCTGTGCGAATCACGGCTTGCTCCGCCACTCATTTTGCGCAAAGCATTCCTAATGCTCTTTTTCAAACATCCATTTTTAATTTTCAAGCGTTTATTTTTATCCGGTGTTGAACAGAACTCACAGATAGTGTATTCTAACCCGTTATTTGCCTTGGAGACCTTATGGAATATCTATTACTTGTTGTCGGTGCTGTTTTCGTCAATAACTTCGTGCTGTCGAGGTTTTTGGGGATTTGTCCATTTCTTGGCGTGTCGAGAAAGATTAAGACAGCCATGGGGATGTCGGGAGCCGTGATTTTTGTGATGACGGCTGCTTCGGCGGTGACGTGGGCAATCCAGCATCTTATTCTGGTGCCCGCTGGCATAGAGTACATGCAGACGATCGCTTTCATTCTGGTGATCGCCGCGTTCGTGCAGCTTCTCGACATCTTAATGAAGCGCTTTACACCTCCGCTGCATGCCGCATTGGGTATCTATTTGCCGCTGATTACCACGAACTGCGCCGTGCTGGGCGTTGCCGTGATCAATGCCAGAGAAAAGACCGATTTTGTGACCTCCGTTCTCTTCGGATTTTCTGCTGCCGTTGGCTTCGCGCTTGCGCTACTGATTTTTTCCGGTATCCGTGAACGTCTCGACAACGCATACCCGCCGAAGGCATTTCGAGGCATTGCACTTGCACTGGTTACGGCGGGACTGCTCTCGCTTGCCTTCATGGGCTTCAGCGGCCTTGTTTAAAATTTATAGTAGGAAAACTTCATGAGCGGAATTTTGATCACGACATTTGTCATTACGGCTATTGGAATTGTTTGCGGCATTGCGCTGGCGATCATCGCGAAGCGTTTTGAGGTCAAAGAAGACCAACTTGTTATCGATGTAGAGCAAGCGCTTCCTGGCGCGAATTGTGGTGGTTGTGGCTTTGCGGGCTGCGCGGCTTACGCCAAGGCGATTGTTACGGAAGGCGCACCGATCAATAAGTGCGGTCCGGGGGGTGGAGAGGTCGTCGATGCCATTGCCTTGCTGACAGGCCAGCAGGCGACAGCACCTGAGTCAATGAAGGCCTACGTGAAGTGTGGTGGCGATCGATCGGCCGTGACGCACCGAAGCCAGTATAATGGCGTGATGGACTGCTCTGTCGCGAACATGGTTGCTGGCGGTTGGAAGGATTGCCAGTACGGATGCCTCGGGTTTGGAAGTTGTGCGCGTGCGTGCCCGTATGGAGCCATCGCGATTCAGAATGGACTCGCTATCGTCGACCCCAAGGTCTGCGTTGGCTGTGGTTTGTGCGTGGTGCAGTGTCCTCGTAATATTATTGTCATGACGCCTGAAGCCCACAAAATTCATGTGCGCTGCTCGTCGCCAGAGAAGGGTGCCGTTGTGCGCAAACAGTGCACCAAGGGTTGTATCGGCTGTAGCATGTGCGTCAAACTAGAAGGCGGTGTTTCGATGTCGATGCAAGCAGCGCTTGCTGTCGTGGACTACACAAAACCGCCGGTCGCGAACGAGGGCGTCATCGCGAAATGTCCTGTGAAATGCATTATCCAACGCGATTGAGTTCCTAATTTTCTTCTGAATTTCTGATTATGAAAACATTTAACGCTCCAAACATGTTTAAAGGCGGGGTTCATCCGCCTGAGAAAAAGGACCTTTCATGCAACCACCCCATGGTCGTGTTGCCCGTTCCTAAAATTTTAAAAGTTCCGCTTGTCCAACATCTAGGCGCACCCGCCAAGCAAGTCCTGGAAGTTGGCGCTCGCGTGCGTCGCGGCGACATGATCGGCGTAGCAAGTGGCTTTATTTCTGCTTCCGTGCATGCTCCGACTTCTGGGGTCATCAAAGGCTATGAGCTGTTGACGGCGGCTGTCGGCAGACGCGTTGTACACTGCGTGATTGAAGCGGATGGGCTTGACGAGAGAACCCAAGTGATTCAGCCATTACCGGATTGGGAAACGCGCCCAATCAAAGAACTGATCGACCGTATTTCCGAGACGGGTATTGTGGGTATGGGCGGTGCTGGCTTTCCAACACACGTTAAGGTCAATCCGCCACCTGACAAGAAGGTTCATACGCTGATCATCAACGGTGCCGAGTGCGAACCGTATTTATCCTCCGACCATCGCATGATGCTGGAACGGACGGAAGATATTTGGAAGGGTATCCAGATCCTTCGAAAAATTCTTGGGGCAGAGAGCGTTTGGATCTGCATCGAGGCAAACAAGCCGGATGCCATCGAAGCATTTTCCAAGATCGAGTGCGACGATAATGTCTCCGTTGCTATCCTCAAAACCTTCTATCCGCATGGCAGCGAGAAGCAGCAGATTTATGCAACGCTGGGCGTAGAGGTGCCTTCGGGCGGCCTCCCTGCCGACGTGGGCTGCGTCGTTGAAAACATCGGAACCTTGATCGCTATTAAAGAAGCCGTCATCGACGGCTGGCCACTCGACTCACGTTGCGTCACGGTCACTGGGGAAGTTATCGCCACCCCAGGAAATTTCTACGCGCGCTGTGGTACGAGCTACGAAGATTTGATCGCCGCTGCAGGCGGCTTTAAAGGGAAGGCAACCAAAATCATTTCCGGCGGGCCGATGATGGGATTCACGGTGGCCGACACCTCCATTGCCGTTACGAAAACGTGTTCCGGTATTCTTGTTCTTGGTTCCGTGAACACCTCTGAATTTACATCCATGGCGTGCATCAGTTGCGGACGCTGCAATCGGGTTTGTCCGTTGCGTCTATTGCCGTCCGAGATGTCATGCGCCATCGAGGCGGACAATGTTGATACGGCCATCGACTTGCATGTGGCCGATTGTTTTGAGTGTGGCTGCTGCAGCTATGTGTGTCCTTCGCACAGGCCCCTCGTGCAGCATTTTAGACGAGCGAAGGGCGTATTGGCGGCAAGAACAGCACGGGCGAGAGCGGAAGCTCAAGCAAAAGCCCAGGAGAAGAAATCGTGAACGAAACAGAACAAGACATCAATTCTTTGCTCGTGACGAGCACCTCGCCGCACATCCATAGCGGATCCAGCGTTCGCACCATCATGCGAGATGTTATCATCTCGTTGATCCCGTGTTCGTTGGCAGCGGTTTGGTTTTTCGGACCTCGATCGTTGCTTCTCATTGCGGTTTGCGTAGGCTCCGCCGTTGGTACCGAATGGGTTTGCCGCAAGATGATGGGCCGAGAAAACTCGATTGGCGATCTCAGTGCCATCGTGACTGGATTGTTGCTGGCCTTGTGCCTTCCCATCGGACTGCCGATCTGGCAGGCTGCGCTGGGAACGATCTTCGCCATCGCAGTCGCCAAACAGGTTTTTGGCGGCCTCGGGTACAATGCATTCAACCCGGCGCTGGTTGGCCGCGCATTCTTGCTGATATCGTTCACTGCAACCATGACCACCTGGACCCCGAGTACATGGCTAGGGGTTCCTGTTGGCGAAGGCGCTGAACTGGAGATGAGCGACAGCACGACGTCGGCCTCCTACGGAGTTTTCGGCAACAAACCGGATCCAAACGACGCCACCACAACAGCAACGCCGCTGGGCTTGACGAAGGATGCGACCCGTTTTAAGGTGAAGGCTTCGGATGCTTTTGACTACAACGCGAAGGTGCGAAAGAACCTTTTCTTTGGAAACGTGAATGGAAGCATTGGCGAGACGTCGGCATTGGCAATTCTTATCGGTTTTGCATGGCTTCTCTTCCGAAGAGTTGTCTCGTGGCATACGACCGCTGGCTACATGGGGTCGATGGCGGTCTTCGCACTCTTCCTCAATTGGTTTTCACCCCTGGTTGCCATGCCGATAGATTTTCATCTGCTCGCTGGTGGTGCGCTCTTCGGTGCCGTATTCATGGCAACCGACATGGTTACATCTCCCGTGACGCGCTGGGGGCATGTCATATTTGGCGTTGGCTGCGGCGTGCTCACGATGATCATCCGCGTAGTGCCAAGTGGGTCTTATCCCGAAGGCGTGACGTTTGCGATCTTGATCATGAATGCCTTTACGCCTCTCATCAATATGGCGACAAAATACAAGCGCTTTGGCGTTGGAAAAAAAGCCCAGGTAAAGAAGGTGGCCGTATGAACGACTCTGTCAAACTCGTCAGCAGCATCACCGTGATCTGCCTAATTTCGGCATTCTTAGTTTCGTTAGCACACGAAGTAACCCTCAAGCCGATTGCGGATGCGGAAGCGGCTAAAAAAACGAGTGCGATTCTTGCGGTTTTGCCCGAAGGCGCAGAGAATCCGCAGGAGCTTTCGGTTACGGTTACGTGGCCAGATAATTCTTCTACCACAAACATCTATTGGAGCACCAATAAGGGCTACGCCATGGTAATAACGGTGCCCAATGGCTACTCAGGCGATATCAAGTTGATGCTTGGCTTCTCGAAGGATGGAAATTTCTGGAGCTACAAGGTCTTGGCACATAGTGAAACGCCAGGGCTGGGGGGAAATATTACTGGAAGTTTTCTCGCTAATGTCCAAAACCGTCCTGCTAGCGGAACAAACTGGAAAGTCGTTAAGGACGGCGGCGATATTGTTCCGATTACCGCCGCAACCATTTCATCACGCGCCGTTTGCGGGGCTATTGAACGCGGGGTGAAAGTTTTCGAAATGATTCAGACTACGGAGGCGATGTAATATGAAAGCGCTGAAGATTTTAAAAAATGGAATTCTGACGAGCAATCCTATTTTCCGGCTCGTCCTAGGCATGTGTCCGACACTGGCCACCACGAACTCGATTGAAAATGGCGTGGGTATGGGCGTTGCCACGATGTCGGTACTCATCTGTTCGAATGCGGCGATCTCATCCATCCGCAAGTTTGTCCCCCCGCAGGTTCGCATTCCTTGCTACATTGTCGTGATTGCCTCGTTCGTGACGATTGTTGAAATGCTCATGAAGGCATACGTTCCAGCGCTTTACGAAAGCCTCGGAATCTTCATCCCACTGATCGTTGTGAACTGCATTATCCTCGGTCGCGCCGAAGCCTTTGCCGCCAAAAACACGGTTGTTAACAGCGTGTTTGACGGCATCGGCATGGGGCTTGGATTCACCCTTTCACTCTTTCTTGTAGCCGCGACACGTCAGCTCGCGGGCGGCGTTGCGTTGTTGGCGGTTTTGCCTCCGGGAGGATTTATTGTCCTCGGGGTCTTGTTGGCCGCAATCAATGCCATTCAAAATTATAATGCCCGTCGAAAGGGGCTTCCAGAGCCAGGGCCTCTCCGCCTCGACTGCCGTCACTGTGTGGTCGGCTGTGGCAAAGAAACGTTTGATCGATAAGCGTGTGATTCCTGACAAGAGGGGAAAGCCATGCGATATGTTAGCACTGAAGAAATGCGTCGTATTGACGGCGATTTACTCACCACGAGCTGTCGCTTTTCGGGAGTTCCCGAGTCTGACCACCTGATCAAACTTGCCTCGCTGGGCATCGTTAATCTTATCCTCGAGATGTGCGCGAGTTCGCCTGTACGCCCTGCCGTCTATGTGATTTTTGGCAATGGCAACAATGGAGCGGACGCAATTTATGCAGGATGGGAGCTTGCGGAGCAAGGTTTTAAGGTTCATTTTTTTGCAGCGCTGACGGAGGATGGAGCCAAAAGTGTTGTTCGGACTCTTTCGAACACAGGGCGCTTTCCCTCAATTTCTTGGTGTTCTGAGGAGCAACCGTGGACCGCTCTCCCGCCATCCGTTATCCCGCGTGGATCCATCATCATCGATGGCATTCTCGGCATCGGTGTTCATGGCGCACCTAAGGAACCTGCGGCCTCAGCGATTCGCTGGATCAACCGCCTGAAAGGTCGTGTTCATATTGTTTCGGTCGATGTGCCATCGGGTCTTAATGCCGACACTGGAACCGCTCAAGGCGACGTCGTTAACGCCGATATCACCGTGTGCATGGGAATGCCCAAACGGGGTATGGCAACGTGTTCATCGCTGAGCCATTCTGGATCCGTCTACGTGAATGATCTCGAGATTCCAGAGGAATACCTACACGGCGTCGCCGCTATAGCCTGTGACGAACTGGTGACAGCACGCGATGTGGCAGAGTCTACACCCTGCCGCCGCTGGGATTCACATAAGGGCGATTATGGACACGTTTGTATTGTCGGTGGGACGGCTGGCTATTGTGGCGCTCCGGCATTGGCGGCTTTGGGGGCGATGAAATCCGGAGCAGGACTGGTAAGCGTGTTCGTACCCGAAGCGATTGCTGGCCTTGTGGCGGTTCATGCACCCGAGATGATGGTGCACCCGCTTAATTCTGATGTTGTAACCGCTTTCTCTCTACTCGCTTCGCGTGCTTCCTTTGCCGGAAAGACAATCGTAGCCGGTCCTGGTATGTCGCAGAAAAATGGCGTGCAAGAAGCGGTGCAGTGGCTGCTCACGAGCAGTGGCGCGACAGGCGTTGTGCTCGATGCGGATGCGCTCAATGTGCTTTGTGGCAGTGTCCAGACTCTGGCCGCGTGCACGACGCAAAAGATCATCACGCCGCATCCCGGCGAAGCGGCGCGGTTATTGGGAATGAGTATAGCGGCGGTTCAGGCTGACCGTCCGGCAGCACTCAGAGCCCTTGTTGACTTAACAGGAGCCGCTGTGATTCTGAAAGGGGCGGGGACACTCGTCTCGGCACCCGGGCGTGGCATTCATCTTGTGGCCAACGTGAATCCTGGCATGGCCCGCGGTGGCATGGGTGATGTGCTGGCGGGAATAGCCGGCGCCATGCTTGCGCGAGGCCTCACGGCCTTTGACGCCGCACGTGCGGCAGCCTGGCTCCATGCACGAGCAGGAGATATCGCCGCCTGGCGCAAAGGACGAGAAGCGATGCTTGCTACCGATGTGATTGCCTGTCTCGGTGAAGCGTTTGTGTGAATGGAATTTTTCTTTCAGTTTTACATCAGACCATCCGGATTACGCAACATAACGTGAGGCATGAAGTACCGCCCTTCTGCTAATGTAATCTTGTACTTTTGCGCGAGATTAGGTGACGTTTGAGATTACGGTGACGTCGTCGTATGAGAACAGGAGGGCTTTCCTATAACTTCGAGTTCCGTTCCTGCACAGCCAGGCTCCTCTTGGAGACGCGGTGTCCTCGTCGCGTAACGGGCTGAGGCGACTTCCCGGAGGCTCGACCAAGTTCGCGACAAAGTTGAGGAAAAGAAAAAGGAATCGGGTCATGTTGACCCAATCCCTTTTACTTTCCAGAATGGTGGAGGCGGGGGGAGTCGAACCCCC
>CAZUAY010000018.1:6005-23445 GCA_964618405.1 uncultured Lentisphaerales bacterium | reverse complement strand
AAACCCAAAAAAATCGTGAGTTCTGCTGATATGACATTCTGCCACTGGCGACTAGAGACTAGCGACTAGCGACTGTAATCGGGCAGTCAGCGGGGGGCACCCCCCGTCACTGACCGATTACGTTCAGGACTTATGTTGCGAACGTAATTATGTTGCGCACAACATAACGCGACAAAGCTTGTAAATATAAAACGACTATTCCGCAGAAGCTGCGGAATAGTCGTGAGTATCATCAAAAGGTGTCAGGGTCTACTCGGCGACAACCCAGACCTTGACGGTCTCGGTGACATCGGTGTGAACCTTGACGGGAACATCGAAGGTTCCGAGCGTCTTGATGAGGTTGTCGAGGCGAACCATAGGTTCCTCGAGGGAGGTGAAGCCCTGCTCCTTGAGTGCGGCGAGGATCTGCGCGGCGTTGACGGAACCGTAGAGGGTATCGACATCGCTCGTTTTGGCGCGGATTGTGACGGACGCATCTTTGAGCTTAGCACCAAGCTTCTTGGCATCGGCAAGGGTTTCCTTGCGGACCTTTTCGCGTTCGGCTTGGATCTTGGCGAGGCGACGGCGTGCACCTTCGGTTACGGCTTCCGCCATCTTCTTGGGGAGAAGGAAGTTGCGGGCGTACCCGTCGGCGACTTTAACGATATCGCCTTCATTGCCAAGGTTGGGGACATCGCTGATGAGAAAGAGTTCTGTGGACATTTTCAGTTTGCCTTTCCGGTGATTACATCATCAAGCCCATGGTGCGAGCGCGACGGATGCCGCGCTTCACCTTGCGCTGATTGGTTGCGTTGAGGCCGCTGAGGCGCTGGGGTAGGATTTTCCCTTGCTCGCTGACGTAGCGGCGAAGGAATTCGACATCGTTGATGTCAACGACGGTGACGTCGCCATCCGGGGTCTTCTTTCGGAGGGGAGTCTCGTTTCTGCGTGTGGTTTTGTGGTTGCGCATTGCCATGTGCTTTTCCTCGTGAATTGCTGATTTAGATTGTTGACTCAGAAGGGGATTACTTCATCGGTCTCGGGTTCTGTCTCGGATTCTAGGGAATCCGAGGGCACTGCATCGGCTGCAGAGGTGTTTCCAGCAGATTTTCCTGCGGAATCCTGACTCTGGCCCTGGTGGGCACCGATGAATTGTGTGCGCTGAGCGACGATGCGAAGTTTGCTTCTGGTGTCGCCCTGGGGTGTTTTCCATTCGTCGTATTGGAGGCGGCCTTCAACGAAGAGAGGGCTTCCTTTCGACAAGTACTGGTTGCAGGCTTCCGCCTGCTGATTCCAGACAACCACGTCGACATACACCGGACGCTCAACGCGTTCGCCTTCCTTGTTACGGTAGGATTCGTTGACGGCCAGACGGATTTCGCACACAGCAGCGCCCGAGGGTGTACGTTTGAGTTCGGGGTCTCGGGTGAGGTTTCCGATAACGATAACTCTATTGTAGCTTGCCATGATTGTCTCCTTTCTGCTTTCTGCGTAAGTGTATTCGTGGTGGTGTTGGGACTCTGCCTCCTCGACGGGGGCTTTGCGACTTAGTCGTTGTCGTTGTTGTTGTAACGAGGTCTCGACTTTGCTACTGGAACGTCTCCAGCGGCTTCTAGAGAAGCCTTGAACAGGGCGCGGCGGTTGTTGTCGGCGGATTTCGCAGCTTCAACGCGCTCATTGCGCGAGACGATTTGCACGCGGAAGCAGTCGTCGTTGTGCACGAAGCGATTGTGGATTTTGGCGATCTGTTTCGGTTCGATAGCGAAACGGATTTTCACGTAGACGCCATGGTCGTGCTTCTGCATGGTGCGGGCGAAGGTACGGCGTCCGAGGGGATCCGTCTTTTCGATAACACCACCAAGTTTCTCGATCTCGGTTGTGCTCTGCTCGATCACTTTGTCAAGCGACTCGTCCTTGACGTTGCCTGCGAAGATGAAAAGGGCTTCATATTTCCTGGGCATGTTCATGTTCCTTGTTGTTAAGCTGTTTGGTTTTATCGTTGTGAGTTGTGTTCCGCTTGTCCACAGGCTCTTCGTCTCCCGAGGGCTGGGGCGCCGATGCTGCATTGTAGTGGTTCATCGCCGCCTCCGTGCCATCGTGTGCTGCGAAAAGTGCCGCTTCGGCTGCAGTCTTGGTTCCGTCGGCAACGCCTTCGGCATCTTCTTTCGCGATGCGGCCGAGTACATGGCCGACCAAGGTTCCGGATTCGTTTTTGCCTAGTCCCACGCCGATTCGAACGCGCGTGAACTGCTGTGAACCTAGATGTTCGATTGTGGACTTTAGGCCGTTATGGCCTCCGGCGCTTCCTGTCGCGCGGACGCGGATGCGGCCTGGCAACAGATTCACGTCGTCTGAAATGACAATGACTTCTTCGGGCGTCATGCGGTAGTAGCGCATGATCTGACCGATGGCTTCGCCGCTGTCGTTCATGTACGTCATGGGCTTGACTAGCAGGAGCGATTCGCCGTCTTGAGAGACCTTGGCAACATCGGCCTTAAAGCGCGGTTCAATGCGCCAGTCTCCTCCGAGCGACTGGCAAATCAAGTCGACGGCAACGAAGCCCACGTTGTGGGGAGTTCCTTCGTAGTCGCGGCCTGGGTTGCCTAGTCCTGCAATCATCTTCACTTCAATCTTCCTCGTTGGTGTCGTCGTCTGTCGTCAAGCGGATCTGATTATTTCTTTGCCGCAGGCTTGGCTGCCGCTGCTGGAGCCGCAGCAGGAGCTGCTGCTCCAGCCTCTTCGGCTTTGCCCTTCTTTGTGCTGAGCGCAGGCTGAGCCGCTTCGGCATCTTCAGCCACTACGGGGGCAACCTCTTCAGGCGTGGCGGATGAGACCGTTGCCACAACGTTGTCGCCATGGGAGACCAGCGTATACTTGTCGCCGAGGTTGAGTTGCGCCACCGTGATGTCGTCGCCGAGCTTGAGTGCCTCTGTGTTGACGGCAAAGCTTTCAACGATATCCGTCGGCAGGCAGGCGACTTCGACGAAGCGCATGTGTTGCTCAAGGACGCCGTTTTCGTTGCGTACGCCTTCCGGTTCGCCATCGAGGACGATCTGGATTTTGACGTGTAGTTTGCGGTTCGCGTCGATTTCGCCGAAATCGGCGTGGCTCACACGGCCTGTCATACCGTTACGCTGTATTTCGCGCAAAAGTGCGAGGCATGTTTTGTCGCCAACCGTGAGGCTGACGAGGAGCTGCGTGCTTGCGTGTTGGCTCATCACGCGCTCGAAGTCGTGGGCGCTGAGCTGGATGAGTGCGGTTTCCCCGCCTGTTGTGGCGAGCACTGCCGGGATGACGCCTGAGCGGCGCAAACGGCGTGCGGCCGTGGATCCGCTACACGTGCGCGGTTCCGCGATGACTTTGATTTCTTGTGCCATGACTCTTGTTTTCTCCTGCCCCTGTCAAAGGGGGTCTTGTTACATTCTAAAAAGCGAACTAACTGATTGATTGTTGTGAATCCGCCGGATTGCTTCACCGAAAAGCTCCGCAACGGAGAGCACGGTGATCGGCAGCGCGTCGTCGTATTTCTGCTGAGGGACCGTATCGGTGACGATAAGCTCGCAGATATCGGATTTTTTGAGTCGGTCGATGCCCTGCTGGTTGAGCTGGGCGTGCGTGACGGCCGCGTAGATATTGCGGGCGCCATTCTTCTTTACCAGAGCAGCGGCCGCCGAGAGGGTGCCGCAGGTGCTCGTCAGGTCGTCGATCATGATGACGTCGCAGCCATCGACATCGCCAACGAGGGAATAGGCCTCTACATCATGGGCACCTTTGCGTTGCTTCGCTGTGATAGCAAGGCCGCAGCCGAAAATATGCGAGTAGGTATAGGCGTTCTTAACACTGCCAGTATCGGGAGCGACAACAACTGGGTTGGTGAGCTCCTTCTCACGTAGATATTTGACAAGTACGGGGGAGGCATGGAGCTGGTCGACGGGGATATCGAAATAGCCGACGATTTGTGCGGCATGGAGATCCATCGTGAGGATACGGTTCGCTCCTGCTGCCACAAGCAAATTTGCAACCAGTTTGGCTGTAATGGGAACGCGCGGCTGATCCTTGCGATCCTGCCTTGCATAGCCGTAAATAGGGAGCACCGCCGTGATGCGCGCGGCGGAAGCCCGCTTCATTGCGTCGATCATAATGAGGAGCTCCATGAGCCGCTCGTTAGGTTGTCCGCAAATTGACTGAATAATAAAACAGTCGGAACCGCGAACGCTGTCCTTGATCTTCACGAACGTTTCGCCGTCCGGGAACGTCACGACATCCGCAGCTCCCAGTTCTGTTCCTAAGTAGGAGCAGATGCTGGCTGCAAGTTGCGGATTTGAGTTTCCTGAGAAAATCTTCACGAAATAGGGGGTGTTTGTTGAGAGGTTGAGCCTCGCAACGACGCGAGCTAAAAGACAGAAGTTTGTGTAGTGCAACCGATTCCGGAATCTCCGAAATGGTTGCCCGACATGGATTCGAACCATGGCTCAGGGCATCAAAAGCCCGTGTGCTACCATTACACCATCGGGCAGCGTCGAAAGGACTCTGCTCCACACGTTCTCCCGTAAGCTCTTTTGAATCTCGAGTGCGTGGCTTCTGCTCTCCGCTAAACCGAACACCGCTGACCCGCTCCCCGAAAGGAGTGTAGACAAAGCACCACCATTTCTAAGCGCCAGGCAAAAGCGCTCAGTCTCTGGATGAAGCTCATAAACGGTGTTCTGAAGTCCATTGTGAACACAGAAGCTCGCCGCCCGTACATCGCCATTGCGTACGGATGAAATTGCATTATCACATATTTCAGACCTCGAGGTCAAGCGCGGAGAGCATTTTTCGTAGATATTTTTTGTGGACACCGACATTCCGGGAAAAACAACGACGAGCCAGAAGGGTGAGGGATTGGTTTCTTCCGGCCGGAGAACTGGAGAAACCTTCTCGCCGCGACCTTCCATCAGCACGGCTCCGCCGTGGAGTAGGGCAGGCACGTCTGAGCCAATTGCCGCCGCTGCACCGAAGAGCGATTCCTGCGTGAGATGGCTGCCCCAAAGTAAACGCAGGGCTGCCATAACGCCGGCCGCATCGGCGCTACCACCGCCCATGCCTGCGCCGATCGGAACGCGTTTGGTGATGGTGATGTCACAGCCGCGCGTGGTGTCGCAGAGCTTCTGCATAACTCGGACGGCCTTGACGGCAAGATGCTTCTCGAGCGGCAAGAGCGCAAGCTCACCGGTATCCACGTCCTCACTGGTTGTGCAACAGGTTACCTTGTCGTCATTTCGCTCCGAAACGACGACCGTCTCCATGAGCGACACGGGCAGCAGAAGACTTCGGATGTCGTGGTATCCATCCGGACGCTTGCCGAGGATTTCCAAGGTGAGGTTGATCTTGCCAGGCGCTTCGACTACAGCCGTCATTGCAAATCTCTCGTTGGGATGTTCGCTGATTAGCCCAGCAAGGCTTTTGCTTTTGCCTTCGCTCGTGCAGAGTAAAGGAAATACAGATAAAGATCGAACGAGACCATGGCGAAGTTCAGCACGTACAGCCAGATAACCCAGTTGTAGGAGTAGAAGATCTTATGCAGGGTTCCGGAGACGTAGCCGAGAGCAACGATACCCATGAACATCGGGCTTTTCCCCGAAACATTTTTCGTCCTGAGACTTTTTGCAATGGCCGTGGGCCAACTAATGCCAAAACAGGCAAGCATTCCAATTTCAAAGGGACTCAGACTCATTCGGTTTTCTTCTTTCTTTTTCGGGGCGGAGGCGGTGAGGCGATCTCTGGCATTTCCTCGGCTTTTGGCTCCTCGATGCCGACGCGTTTGAGACGCATCGAAACGATTCGCGAAATACCTTGTTCCTGCTGAGTGACGCCATACACGATGTCTGCGCCGGCGATGGTGTGCTGGTTGTGGGTGATGATCAAAAATTGTGATTGATCAAGAAAATCTTTAAGGACGCCAACAAAACGACCGATGTTAGAATCGTCGAGCGCGGCGTCGAGTTCGTCGAGCATGGCGAATGGACTGGGCCGGATCATATAGATGGCAAAGAGCAAGGCCACGGCGGTCATCGTTCGCTCACCGCCCGAAAGGAGCGTAATGTTCTGCGGCTTCTTGCCCGGAGGACGCGCAATGATTTCAATGCCGCATTCGAGAACGTTTTCGTCGTCAACCAGCCTAAGTTCCGCCGTTCCGCCATCAAAAAGGCGTTGGAACATCGTTTGGAAGTTGATGCTCGCCTTCTCGAAGGTGTCCTTAAACAGCTCTGTGGACTGCTTGTCAATGTCTTTGATCAACTCCATCAGTTTTGCTTTGGCGCCGGTGAGATCCGCATCCTGTGCCGTCAGAAACGCGTGGCGTTCTTCAATTTCTTGGTATTCTTCGATGGCGACAAGATTGACGGGTCCCATCTCCTCCATTTTTCTGCGGAGCTCGGCCGTCTTCGTCTCGGCGTCCTCAATTGGCGGCTCGCCTTCTTCGCCCCACTCGGGCATCGGTTCGGCAATGAGCTGGTCGACGTTGATATGCCAGTCAATCATCAGCCGGTCCTGGATGTTCTGAAGTCGCATCTTCCCTTCGGCAAGCGCAAGTTCGGTCTTGCCATTGATGTCGTTTGCCTGATCGAGGGAACGTCGCAGCCCCTGCAGGGTTCGCTCAGCCTGCTCCAATGCGATTTGGTTCGACGCACGTTCTTCGCGGAGTCTGGCCACTTCGGCTTTATGAGCTTCGACATCGGCTTCCAGCGTGGAAAGATTCTCTTCAAGCTTCACATTCTCTTCGCTTAGCCGTTCAATGCCTTCTTCGTAGGATTTGATCCCGTTTTGACGACTCTGCGCCATGCGATCGAGCTCGGCAATACGAGCGGACCCTGCATGGAACTGCGAGCGCATCGTCTCGGTGCGATGGCTTATCGAGGCATGCGTCAGACGGGACTCGGTCAGCTTCGTCTGCGCATCAAGGAAATCATTTTCGGTTTCATGCACCGCTTCAGATTGTGCCGCAACGGCGTTGGCAAGTCGCTCTCGGCTACTAGCCATGTTGCGGAGACGCTCCATCAGCTCGCGACCGCGGGTCGTGGTGCTTTCCGTCGCGGTGACGAGTGCCGTCAATGCTTCAGAGACGGACTTCAACCGTTCTTTGGCCATCGCGAGATCGCGGCGA
The DNA here is from genome assembly GCA_964618405.1 of uncultured Lentisphaerales bacterium. Lineage (GTDB taxonomy): Bacteria > Verrucomicrobiota > Kiritimatiellia > RFP12 > UBA3636 > JBBQIY01. Next base: position 16,325 of record CAZUAY010000018.1, on the reverse strand, counting down.
AGCGTTTTCTCTTCGCCTTCTTTCTGTGCAGCCGAGCGTCGGCTTTGGTCAAGCAAATTGCGGGAATCCTGCAAGGCCTGCACGGCGGCGTCAAGATCGCGACGCAACGCGCCCGTCTTGTCATCGGCATCATCCCGATCCAGCTCAAGCTGCGAAAGCTCCGCTTCGGCATCTTCGATAAGCAAATGACGTGCGAGGGGATTGGAAGCTCCGCCTTCTGGCATCCAGAGCTCCACCCATCCGCCAGGGAATGCAACCGCTCCGGTATAGGTGGCAAAGGTGCAACCCGCAGGCGCAGGGACAGGGATGTCGTCAAGAGAATCGACAAGAAAAACATTGCCTAGAAGTCGCTCAGCCGTGCGTTTGAAGCCATCCTTACACACAATTTTATCAAGGAGCCTCGGAAAGGCAAGGGCGGGAGAGGGTGCCGAGTCTTCCGTCGCTTCAGTTATGATCAGTCGTGCGCCCGCATGCTTACCCGTGGCGAGAAGCTTGGTCACGATGGCGGCGGCATCAGCGGTGGAGCGAACGGCAACAGCATCGATCCACGCGCGCAGAACGGCTTCTAAAGCCTTGCGGTACTCTTTGGGTGCGGAAAATTGCTCCGCCATCGAGCCGAGCACGGCACCGGCGGGCATCGAAAGTGGGTTCGCTTTGTCGAGCAGCATCGTAATGCCGGCAGGGGTGTCGCCGGACTGCTTGGCGGCATCGGCCAGAAGCTGAATTCTGGCTTGATGAACAGCGATTTGCGACTGAATGTCGCCGCGAGCTTGCTCGTTTTCGCGAAGCGAAGCGCGCAGCGTGTCGAGCCTGCGCTCGTTGCCTGCAACGGCATCGCCATTGGCATCGACCATGCTGTTGAGCGTCTCCGTTTCACCTTCTAATTCGTCAAGGCGCGAGGCGAGATCAGAAACAGATTGCGTTAGATTCGTTTTTTCCGATGAAAGGCGCTCGTTTTTCAGAATACTTTCGCGCGCGGAATTTTCGGAAGCCGTGAGCTCGTTCTGCAAGGTTACGTGCAGGCGTTCGGATTCAACCGACTCGTTGCGGAGTCTCTGTAGCTCGTTCCTCGCGGCGGCGTTTTCGTTGCGGTAGACGTCGAACTCGGTTCGTGTCAGGGTCAGTGCTTCTTCAGCCTTGGCCAGCTCGGTTTCTAGATTCTTGAGCTGTTCCGCACAGGTCTCCATGTTCTGTTCTTGCGCTGCGCGTACGGCCTTGGTTTCGGCAATTTCTTTTTCGTCGCGTTCCGTCCACGCTTTGTACTCAGCCATTCGCTGATGGTTCACGCGCATGGCATCTGTGGCTTGGTTACAACGCCCCTGCGCCTCCATCGCGAGCTCCATGGCGGAGCCAATGCGGCGCTCCGATTCCATCAGCTTTTCGCGTGCGTCGGCATTTAGCTGCTCGCCGGTTTCCACCTGCGCGTGCAGGTCTTCGAGCGTTTTCGCTAAGCGGGCGATGTCGCGAGAGAGGGAGGCGACGTGCTCATTGAGGCGAATAATCTTGCGCGTGGTAACAAAGAGATCGTATTTCCGCAGTTCGCTTTGCAGCTCTTTGTAACGCTTCGCCTTGCCGGCCTGCCGCTGCAGCGATCCGATCTGACGATGTAATTCGCGGATAACATCGCTGAGACGCAACAAGTTGGCATCCGTCTGATCCAGCTTGCGCATCGCTTCTTTGCGGTCTGCGCGGAAGCGGGTAATGCCGCTGGCTTCTTCGAAAATGGCGCGGCGGTCTTCCGGTTTTGAGGAAAGAATCGCATCGATCTGACCCTGCGCCATGACCGAATAGGACGTCGTGCCGATACCGGTGCCCATAAACAGGCGCTGGATGTCGCGGAGACGGCACGGCGTCTTGTTGATATAGTAGTGACCCTCACCCGTTCGGAACACACGGCGTGAGATGGTGACCTCATTGTAGTCCGTACCGAGTTGTTTTTCGCAATCGGCAAACGTGATCGACACCTCGGTCATGCCCAGCGGCTTGTGCGCATCCGTGCCGTTGAAAATGACATCGGTCATGGCCGAACTGCGCAGAGCGGTGGGCCGTTGTTCGCCGAGAACCCAGCGAATCGCATCCGAAATATTGCTCTTCCCGCAACCATTCGGCCCTACGATGGCAGTAATGCCCGGCTCGAAAACGAGACGGGTTTTTTGCGCAAAGCTTTTGAATCCGATGACTTCGAGGGTCTGGAGGTACACGAAAAGGGTCTCGGCGGGCTGTCGTAAAAAAAGAAAACGAATGCAAAGGGTAGCATAATTGACCGCTTTGGCGCAATTGCAAGTTTTTAGGTCCTTGCTGGTAATGGCAAACCGCAATAGATCCGCGTGAGTTCTCGATAAACGGAGGCCTAATCACCTCGCTATAATCTTGAAGAAAATTTAAAGATTACAATAATTTGGACGGTTTAAGATGCTTGTGCAAAATAATGCGTCCGCTTGATGGGCGCATCGCGGTTTTCTAATGCAAAATCCTTTGGGATGCGGTACAATCCATCTCAGTTTTGATGAGAATGTCTAGGCTGGCCTCTGGTGGGTGTCGTCCTAGTGGAATTCAGGGAGAAGTTTCAAAATGTCTATTTGGTCAATGGCCGGTGGTGGCCTTTTAAAAAATAAAGTACCTGTCATTAGCGGTTTAGGCGATTCGTTCACGCTCGTTGAAGACGGATTAGGGAATGGCGTTTTTCTGGAGGTAGCTCCTTCCGAGCGCTTTATGTGGAGTCGCGCACCCGTGGGGCGGATCGCGGAAGCGTCTTGTTTCGCTGCGCTTTCGGTTCGCGAGGACTGTGCGGTTTGGATGCTTCCTACCGCGGGCTCAGACCTCGCCAAAATGCCTTCACAGACTTGCTGGTTGATGGTGGAGCGGAGCGATGGCACCTATACCATGGTCGTGACCTTGCCTTCCGAGTCGGCATGTCATTATCTTGTTTTCAGAGCCGGCCTTATCCAAGTTTATTCAGAAAACGGGGATCCACGCGAGCAGCTTTCCGGAGGTTTGTGCGCCTACCTTGCGCATGGGGATTCTTCGGATGCGCTCATCGAGGCGGGCGCGCGTTCGATCTCGAAGCTGATTCCGACCGCCAAGTTAAGGCGCAACAAGAAGACGCCAGTGTTTGCAGATACGTTTGGTTGGTGTACGTGGAATGCTTTCTATGCGAAGGTGAGTCACGAGAAGGTTCGGCAGGGGCTTGAGTCTTTTAAAAAAGCGGGTTTGAAGCCGCGTTTTATGGTTTTAGATGATGGATGGCAACAAACCGAGCCGTCGCCTACGGGAGGGGCGGTGCTTGCAGGATTTGAGGCTAACGAAAAATTCCCAGATGGACTCAAGGCGACTGTCACGATGGCCAAAACGGAGTTCGGCGTTGAGACGCTCATGGTTTGGCATGCCATCAGCGGCTATTGGAAGGGGTTGTCACCCGAGAAGTTTCCGCAGTATAAGCCAAAGACTACGCAGATTGTGCCAGGCGGCTATAACACCTTGCAGGCCGTGACAGACGGGCAAAATGGCTATTTTTCGTACATTCCATCGAAAAGGAGTAAAAATTTTTACAACGACTACCACGCAGCATTGGCGGCGGAGGGGGTTGATGGAGTGAAGGTAGACAACCAAGCCTCGCTCGTCTATCTTGGAGCGGGTAATGGCGGGCGAACGCGTTTGCTCAAGACGGTGCGTGATGCGCTGGATTCATCGGCAGAGAAGCACTTTGGCGGAACGATGATTTCCTGCATGGCGCATGCGCCGGAGATCTGGTACAACGCCAAGTTCAACAACCTGTCGCGAGGATCAGACGACTTTTACCCCCGGCGTCCGGAGACGCATGGCATGCATCTGTATACGAACGCCATGACGGGGGCTTGGTTTGGTGAATTCATGTGGATCGACTGGGACATGTTTGAGAGTACGAACCCGTTCGGGTCGTATCATGCCGCAGGCCGCGCCGTTTCTGGGTCGCCCATCTACGTGGCCGATAAGCCGGGTGAGCATGATGTGGGCCTGATTCGTAAGCTGGTGTTCACTGACGGATCGGTGGCTCGCTGCGAGGCGCCGGGGCGCCCCACGTTGGACTGCTTGTTCCATGATCTTATCGGCGAGCGAATGGCACTTAAGGTTTACGGGACGACGAAGGCGGGGGCAGTTGTCGGGCTGTTTGATCTCAATACGGCGTCGGATCGTTCGATTCCGTGTTCCGTTTCGCCTTCGGATGTTCCCAGCCTCAAAGGTAGCCGCTACGGCATCTGGCTCCATGAACGGCGGAGTTGCACGGTGGTGGGTCGGGAAGATCGCGTGGTGGTCAATCTGGGCTTGCGGAAGTACGATGTTGCCACGATTGTGCCGGTACGCTATGGGAATGTGGCCGTATTCGGTTTGGTGAATATGTTTAACGCAGTTGCGGCCGTGGTGGAGATAGGCCGCACTTCGGACGGTCTTTGGACGACGATTAAGTTGCGCGATGGCGGAACTTTTGGTGCGTGGACGAAGACGGAACCTCAGCATGTTAACGTGAACGGTAAGGAAACCGATTTCGTTTGGAAAGAAGGTATGCTGGAGGTTAACATTGATTGTAGCGGTGCCTGTGAGGTTGCTCTTAAATTGCACTAATACTCAGTCAAGGAAACGACATGCAAAAAACAGATATTAGCATTGAAACCCAGAGTTCGAATGGATTCGCAACCATTTGCGGAAGTCCTGGCGCACGCGTTCGGTTCATGGGCTTTTTCGCGATTTTTTGGCCTTTTCTCATTGTCATTTTGATTGCGGGCTGGCTTTTACATTGCGCTTTTCCTGTTTCCGTCGCCCCGACCGTAGCGAGTTTGTTGCTCTTGCTGCTGGCTACGGTCGCTTGGCTTGCCTTTAATAGTGCGGAGAAGCGTTTTGGATCATTTTTGAAGGGCGCGCGAGGCGAGGAGATTGTCGCTCGAGAGCTGTCGCTACTCCCTGCAGGATGGGATGTGTTTCATGGTATTGCTAGAAGTGGATTCGAGGCGTTCGCTGGTGGGAGCGATTTTGACCATATCGTGATCGGTCCGGATACGATGTTTGTGGTTGAGACGAAGCATTGGGATGGTCCCGTGACGCTCGAACGTGGTACGCTTCGGGTTCGAGGGCGCATTCCTCGCCGCTCGCCTGTCGCGCAGGTTCGGCGAGAGGCAATGGAGCTCGCGGAGATTCTCAAAGACGCGATGCCCAATGGCATTGTGGTTACGCCGGTGATCTGTTTTGCAGGGGATGGGTTTGTTCCGGAGGAGGGGCGGATCGACGATGTAAGTATTTGCAATGCGCGTATGCTCCAAAATGTTATTCTGGAAACTTCGGGGGAGGAGATCGACGAGCGGCATCGGCATTTGATCATCGAGTGCCTTTCACGGCGTATTCACGGATAGAATTTATGTTATTTCCCACAGCAATTTTTGCACTGTTTTTTGCGGTATTCTTTGCGTTGCACTGGATTACGGTGCCGTATGTCCGTTTGCGAAAAGCGATCATTCTCTCGGGCAGTTTAATTTTTTACGGGTATTGGAGTTGGAAGTTTGCGTTGATGTTGCTGACCTCCGCGATTCTAAATCATTTTTTTGCCATCCGGATTTACCGATCAGCCGATGCACGGATGCGCCGACGGTGGGTCGTTGTGGGCGTTGGGCTCAACTTGCTCGTTCTCGGGATCTTCAAGTACACGAGCTTCCTTTTTACAAAATTTCTCGTTCCGATTGCAGTTCCCTTGTGCGCTCGGTATGGTACGACCGAAGAACTCATCAATCTGCAACTTAATGTTCTGCCGTTTATTGCAAAGATTGTGTTGCCGGTAGGTATTTCCTTCTACACCTTTCAGGCACTCAGCTACGTGGTCGATGTTTACCGTGGCAAAATTGAGCCCGCCCGGCACGTGATCGACTTCGCCAACTACTTAGCCTTTTTCCCTCAGCTTGTTGCCGGTCCGATTGTTCGCGCCTCAGACCTTCTGCCCCAGATGGAGGACCTTCCGCGGTATGACGTGAAGATCAACACGGGGATGGCGGGGACGTTTATTCTGATGGGGCTGTTCAAAAAAATCGTGATCGCGAATTGGCTTTCGGAGAATCTCGCTGAGCCCGTCTTTTCGTCCCCTGAATTCTACGGATCACTCGATATAATTCTTGGGGTTTACGCATACGCCGTTCAGATTTATTGCGACTTTTCGGCGTATTCCGATATTGCTGTGGGGTGTGCGATGCTCCTTGGGTTCACCTTCCCCTTTAACTTTAATGCGCCTTATTTTGCCCGCAATCTTCAGGACTTTTGGCGCCGGTGGCACATTTCGCTTTCGACTTGGCTCCGCGACTACCTCTACATCCCTTTGGGCGGCTCGCGCTGTGGCCCAGTGCGCATGACGGTGAATTTGATGGTGACTTTCGTCCTCGGCGGATTGTGGCATGGTGCCGCTTGGAAGTTCGTGCTCTGGGGGTTCTATCACGGGGCTTACCTTTCAGTTGAACGGGTCGTTCTGAAGCGATTGCCGCCATCGACAGTTGTCTCCCGGGTCCTAGGCCAGATTTGGATCTTCCAGGTGGTTTGCGTCTCTTGGGTACTCTTTCGAGCGCATGATATGGTCTTTGTCGGGGAGATCTTCCGCGGCGTCTTTCGTGCGGGAAGTCCGGAGCTACTGAGCGTACAGGCGGTTGTCGTGCTCCTCGTCGGTTTCTGCATGCAGTTTCTGGATGCAAACCGGTCGGTTCGACTCCAAAACAAGATCAATCTGATGCCACCTTGGCTTCAGGGGTTGACGGCGGCGGTGATTCTTGTCATGATTCTCGGTATGGGGCCTCACGGCGTGGCTCCGTTCATCTACTTCCAGTTCTGATAACGTACTATGAAAGAACAAAAAAACTCAGAGCATTCCCATCTTACAAGCTTGCGCGGAGCTTGCTTCTGTGTGTTGTTCTTTTATCTCTTTCTCCTTCTGCTAAATGGCAAGGGAATCCACGAAGAAATAGCCAAACAAGCGTATGGGTCGCGCCGCGATTTTCTGCTACAGGTGACTCGGCCGCTTACGGTTCTGTCCGAGAAGACGCATGCGTGCTTCATTCGCGATGCCGTCAAGAATCGTGTAGGAATTTGGCTGAATGGAGCAGAATGAAGAAAACAACAACAAAAAACACAAGGAGAACGAGATGAAAAAACTAACCACCCATGCACTTGTTTTGCTCACGGCGGTATCCGTGTTTGCTGTAGAACCCAAGGAACCTAAATTCGAAAAACTCCCTTCAGGGGATCGGCAACCGACCCTGATGCTCGGCGACTCCATGATGCGTCTTCTCGGCAAGGCGATGGAGAAAGAATTGAAGAAAGCGGGATTTGAGTCGACCGCGTTTTCTTCTCTTGGCTCCGGTCTGGCCAGACTGGATGCATTCGATTGGTATGCAAAGATCGAAACCATGATGAAGGAGACAAAGGCGGTTACGGCTGTGGTGACGCTGGGCACTAACGACAAGCAGCCTCTGCTTGACAATAGCGGCAACACGCTTCAATTCGGCACGGCTGAGTGGCGTGTGGAATACAGCCAGCGCATTGGGCGCGCCATGGATACGCTGGTGAGCAGTGGAGCCAAGCACGTGATCTGGCTGACGCTGCCCGACATGAAGGATCCGTTAGATCAAGTTTATGCTGAAATCGTCAACGAAATCTATCGAGAGCAGGCTGCGGTGGAATCTCGCAAGGATGTCGTTGTCCTTTACGACATGCGGGCACTCATCTCGCGTACCCCAGGAAAATACACGTCTTTTATCATGTCACTGCAAGGTGAGGCCCTGACGGTGCGCGATCATGACGGCGTTCATCTGACGATGACGGGTGCCAAGATCGTGGCCGAAGGTCTTGTCAAGACCTTCTGGAAGGACTAGAATATAAGATGAAACATTATTTCAAGACATTACCTGCATGGGTCATGATGCTGACCGTTTGGGTTGGACTCGGTCAGACTTTCCCACTTACGGAAGCGACAGGCAAGCTTGACCAGGAGACCATTGATGCGGCTTTTGAGGAAGCCCGTGTGAACGATGTGGATGTTTCCAGGAAAAATGCTTTGCTCTACAAAGGGCTCGGGCTTTTTCAAGACGAGGATTACGATCAGGCGATTTTGTTCCTTGAAGAAGCACTCAGGATGGATCCCTCACTGACGGCAGGTTGGGAGGCGCTGGGGTGGGCTTACTACCGAACCGATCGTCCTGAACATGGGTATGCCCTGTGGGAGTATTTCCGAACCCTGATGCCCGAGAGTTGGATGCCTTACAATCTGCTCTCGCAGGCAGCCATCTTGCAACAAGATTGGAAGAAGGCCGATACGATGTTTCGGAAAATGCTTGAAATCAAGCCAGATTTGTTCGACCAGCGGTATTGGTTTGCGCAAAATCTTCTTCGGATTGGCAAGATGGACGAGGCGGAAACAACCTTGCGCCAATTGGTCAAAGAAGAGCCGAGACGTCTCGACGTCCAGATCGATCTTGCGAACTTGATTACCCACAGTTTTGCCTACGATGAAGCGGTGCAGATCTGGCGTCACGTGAATGCAGAACTGCCTGGGAACCCAAAGTTCATGATGAACCAAGCCGACATCGAAGTTAGACTCGGCGAGCTGAGAATCGCAGACGAGTTGTGTCAGGGCGTCTTAGACATGGAGGATGCAGCACTTAATTTCCCAGCAGAGGTTAAACGCGCGATGAATCTGCGGGTTGAGATCGCGGAGTATCAAGATTCATCGACGAAATCCGTTGATCGGCTTCGAGATCTGATTGCCGATACGGACGATCCGCTTCAGCGAAGTCAGCAATTGATGAAGCTTGCGAATCGATGCATACTACGCAGAGCTGAAGATCCGTCGCTTTATACTTACGATGAGATTCTCAGCATCATTCGTGACGCGATCGATGCTGATCCATACAACTTAGAAGCCATGGTCATGTACGCTGAGATCTGCGTTCTAGCAAAAAAATATCGTAACGCGGAATCGGCTGCCCAGCACATCTTAGAGAAATTTAATAAGAACAACTTCCGAGCGAAAGATGTCCTTTTTGAATGCGCCCTCTTTTCGCGCCGCTATGATGATGCGTCGCAAATTGTATTTGACCGCTATGATAACTCCGATCCTACCGATCCCATGCGCTACCGCGCAATTGCCCGAATTCTCATGGCCAAGGGCGAGTTTCAGGAAGCCCTCAGAACAATCGACCTAATGGAATCTCACGCCCAGCGCGGAACCGTTTTAACGCTCATGTATCATGGGCTGACCGAAAGTGATTGGATCGCGATGACTTCGGCCAGAAGGCTCAGAGATCACGTGAATTCGCTCCGTGATGCGGGGTTCGTCTTCATTCCCCCCCACGATATACCCAAGTATGCGGGGTTGCGAGAAGGTGAGTCGAGTGTCGCATCCCCGAACAAGTTGCCTTGGCTTGCACGTACCCTCGATTACTTGATTTATCAGGTTTCCGGATACCGTCGGTTTAGACCGAGCGAGAGTGAGGATTTTCGTGACAAGAAACCGATGAAATACGTGGCAATCACATTTGATGATGGGCTTCGATCCTCCTACATGTTGGGCACAGACATCGCGGAGCATACTGGTGCGGCTTTCGGCATGTTTGTTATCACGAAACCCCAAGAGGATTATCAGCCATCTGTTTCTGGATGGGAAGAGACGCGAAAGTATGTCGCTACGGGCGCGTGGGAGATTGGAAGTCATTTGTACGCAGCTCACTTTGATGCCCCAGTAGACCGAGAAGGGAAAGACATCCGCCGTTCGCTCCCGAACCGACTGTGGCTCCCCGCGAAGAACCGGATTGAGTCCATGAACGAGTGGGACGCGAGGATGCGCAAGGAGTTTAGGCTGAGCCGCGAGATCTTAAAAACCGAGATGGGTGAATTAGACTGCAAAATTTCGATGGTAGCCTATCCTTACGGGGATATCGGACAAGAATCAACCTGCAATTTGTATGAGTTACGTAATCCGATGAAGAGCATCATCTCTGAGGCGTCGAGGAGCTATCAACTTGGTTTCGTGGAGAACGTCAGTGGCTATACGTCGGTCGGTGACAACCTGTTGATGTGCAGACGATATGTCCCCAATTGGAATGACGAAGGGGCTGATGTTGTCAAGGCCGTGTACGAATTTCACCCAGTTTTCATGGCACGCAGGACGCGGATAGAGCTTGCCCTTTATATGAACAAGCCCCACATGGCGGAGAAGGCGCTCGAGTTGATGCGGCGGGATGGCTATCCAGAAGATCTTTGCCGGGGGATAGAGCAAGAAGTACTTGCACATTTCAGGAATATTCCCAAGCGAAATGAGCG
>CAZUAY010000018.1:0-5905 GCA_964618405.1 uncultured Lentisphaerales bacterium | reverse complement strand
TTGCGCTGTCTACACCCTTCGTGTTTGGTCAGATTGAAAACAGCAAGGCGAACGATCAATTTGAGATCAATGGGTATGGGTTCCGGGCCGGTTTTAACGCGAATCCTCGGACAACACTCTCGGCCGAATGGTTTACCACCGATATCTCCCAGTCCTTCCACCCGCGCTGGAATGCTGTCACCAACGACATGACGAAGGTGTTGACGCGAGAGTTCGAGGCAACGAAGACGGAAGCGAGGCTTCGGTGGTCCCATCGAATCAGTAGCGGAGCCAGGCTTTCTGCCTCGATCGGCACTGCCTCGCTGGATTTGAATTATAATAATAAAAATACGGCCGACATCGAAGATGATCCTGGATCTGGAAAGTTTTATCGATCAGAGGACGATTCGACCATCATCGGCGATATTGGGATTGTCTGGAATCCGCGAAACGATATGCGCATCCACCTTTTTTATGCTAAGGACCTTGTGCTGTCTGCCGTAAAATTTCTCACTTACGACTCGCTCGGCGGTGAAATGGATTGGGGACCCTTTGATTTTGTTCATATTAACACCAAAGGGCAATACTGGTCGTATTCCGATGACAACGCGCTCTTCAGCATGCAGTCGTCGGCACTCGTCGATGTACTCCCCGACATGGGCGTTCTTGGCGGCGTAAAGGCCTATACCGTCTCATCTAGTGAGGCCTGTGACTATTACTGGACTCCGTATTGGGATCAACGCGTGATGGCATTGGTTCGCTATCGGCGGCTTCATAAGGGGTACGACTTTGAACTCGACTTCGAGGTCGGTCTACAGCGTGAGGACGGGCGCCCCCTTCGCAGAAGGCAAGATGACGGGCTTTCAGCAGCCATCGATTGGGGTTATATCTGGGGCTTTGGTAGTCGCTATTATCAGGACCTGACCGATATCTTCTCGGTGGGTATTGAATTCAACGTAACGGCACTTCGCGAATACGTCGATCACCAGTTGATTCTAGGGTTAACTGCTAAATTCTAATTTCGCAACTCGATGGCAGTTCATCACTGGGCACGGCCTCGTGATGAACAGAAAGGGAAACACGCATGATCAATCTACATTTTTTAGGAGCAGACCAAACGACCACAGGTTCGATGCACATGGTGGAATGCAACGGAAAAAAGATTTTGCTGGACTGCGGTTTGCTTCAGGGCAAACGCAAGGAGTCTTTCGAAGCGAACCGAAACCTCCCATTTAATCCTCGTGAAATCGCTGCCATCATTCTTTCGCATGCGCATATCGACCATTGCGGGAAAATCCCTGCGCTAGTCCGCCAGGGTTATCGGGGCCCGATCTACGCCACGCCCGCAACCCGCGACCTTGCAGATGTGCTGTTGCGGGATTCTGCCTATCTTCAAGAAAAAGACGTCGAATTCGTGAATAAGCGTCGTGCGAAACAGGGGAAAAACCTCTTCGAACTTCTCTACGATCAAGCGGATGTCGATGACACGATGCCGCTCTTCGAAACGGTCGAGTATGGACAGCAACGTCAAATCGTTCCAGGACTTAAGCTCACCTTCACCGATGCTGGGCATATCTTGGGTTCCGCCACGTGTACACTGGACTACGAGAAGGATGGAAAGCCCAGAAGATTGCTTTTCACAGGTGACCTCGGCCAGAAGAACACCCCGTTCTTAAACGATCCAATACCCGTACCCAATGTTGATGTGCTGATCACCGAAAGCACGTACGGCGACCGAAACCACCCGACTCACGAAAACATCAAGGGGCGCCTCAAGGATTACATCAGCTTCATCAGCCAGCATAAATCAAAGCTTATTATCCCGGCATTTAGCGTGGGCAGAACTCAGCAGGTCTTGTATTACTTCAATGAGCTTGTCGCGAAAGGTGCGATTCCGGTTATCCCCATCTACGTTGATAGCCCGCTGTCCAAAAAGGCGACGGAGATTCACCGTAATCATACCGAATGTTTCAACGAAAAAACGAAGGCGATGCTTCGCGCAAACGTTGATCCCTTCCGTTTCCCTGGCCTGAAGTTTACGAGCTCGGTTGATGAATCCAAAGCACTCAATGATGCCAAAGGCCCACTCGTCATCATCTCGGCTTCCGGCATGTGTGAAGGGGGGCGTATCCTCCACCACTTGCGCAATTCCATTTCAAACCCGACCAACGTGATCCTCATTACGGGCTTCCAGGCGGAAAACACGCTTGGCAGGCGTATTGTTGAAGGCGGTCCTGTGATAAAGATCTTTGGCGAAGAGACTGAGCTAAAGGCCACTGTTTATACCATCAACGGACTGTCGGCGCATGCTGATAGTCAGGGGCTTGTCGAATTTGCATCGTCCCTCGGCCATGTCCAGCGCGCATTCTGCGTTCACGGTGAGCCCGAGTATTGCGAAGCTCACAAAAAGTCGCTCGAGGGGATCGGAATTAGGCAAGTGGACATCCCGGTCACAGGACAAATTTTTGAAAATGTATAATGTTGGAATGTTGGCGCAGTTCCCGCAGGTCTGCAGATAATTCATGAGAAAGAGAAGACGAAAAAAATGATCACAGTAAAAGTTATAGGTGCTAGCGGTTACGGCGGCATCGGCATCATCGAACTCCTTTTAAATCATCCCGAGGTGAAGCTACAAACGCTGGTTGCCTTAGAAAGCGTGGGGCAGCCTATTTCCGAGCTGTATCCGCACCTCGCGGGCTTCTGCGACAAGGTGGTGCTTTCGCCAGATAGCCCCGAAGCGCTTGAACCAACCGACATTGTATTTCTAGCAACGCCAGATGGCGTCGGCATGAAGGCCGCTCGTGCGGAACTCGACAAAGGTGCCAAGATCATCGATTACAGTGGAGACTTCCGCTTCAACACGGTGGAAGAGTATGCTGAATACGCGCGGCGCATTGGCAAGAACCCCGTCCACGCCGACCCCGATTTGCTCCCTCTATCCGTTTACGGCGTCCCTGAGCTCCATCGCGAGGAGATCAACACCTCGCGCAAAATCGTTGGCAACCCGGGATGTTTTGCGGTCAATTGTACGCTCGGCCTCGCCCCTGTGGCCGCGACGAACCGTGTGCGCCTCAACTCGATTATTGCCGATTGCAAATCAGGCGTTTCCGGTGCAGGAAAAAAGCTTGCCAACACGTTCCATTATCCCAACCGCTATGAGATGATGAACGCCTACCGACTCGCTGGGCATCAGCACGTGTGCGAAGTGGAGCGCGAACTGTCTATCCTTGCAGGAGCACCCGTTGTCATGACCTTCACCGCGCAGGTGGTTCCGATCTGCCGCGGCATTATGTCGTGCCTGTATGCAGATCTGCTCAAGCCGACTTCGGAAGAAGAGGTCATCGCCCTGTACAAGGACTTCTACAAGGACAGCCCATTCGTGCGTGTGCTTCCGTCAACCTCGACGGTGGGCAGCATGCATGTTCGGGGAACTAACTTCGCCAACCTCGTCATTAGCGTGGATTCGCGCACGAACCGACTCCGGGTCGTGTCTTACATCGACAATCTCGTTAAGGGACAGGCGGGCTCCGCACTACAGAACATGAATCTTGTCTGTGGCCTCCCCGAAACCATGGGTCTCAATCACCCCTCGTTCTTCCCCTAAAGAAGCACGCGCATTTTTAACTCGACAACTTACGTTTTATTCATAACAATCATCAGCATCATCATTAACAAGGAACACGAATATGGAAGCGGACAAGACAGCGAAGACCCTCATCGCAGAAGATATCGAAATCACCGGCAACATCAAGAGTGCCAGCCAGATTCAATTTGACGGAAAGCTCAACGGCGACCTCAACTGTGTCGGCTCTGCCATGCTGGGTAAGACAGCCGTGGTGAAAGGCAACATCATCGCCGAGTCGGTGATCATCGCCGGCAGCATTTCTGGAAACATCACCGCCAAAGACCGCATCGAAATGAAGAGCACGGCCAAAGTCCAAGGTGACATCCGCGCAAAGCGCTTGACGGTCGAAGATGGCGTGACCTTTATCGGCAAGTCCGAGGTCAACCCAGCCGGCTTCGGCGAGACGGCGTCGAGCTCCTCTTCGTCTCAGCCTGCAGCACCCGCCGCACATCCCGCTACGCCTGCTGATTCGAAGAAGTACTGAGCCTAGACAACAGTTTAAATGGCAAAACGCGAATCAGAAGCCTTGGACAATTTTGCATACGTCCAAGCAATGAAACGCGTATCGGCACGGTCTGCGATCAAGCCTCGTGTGCATCAATCGACTGGCGATGAAATGCCGGGAGATTCTGCACCCGAAGGCGATGTAGCCACTGCCGATACGGTTAAACCCGCGGCCACCCCTACCCGGGCGGCTTCGCGTGTTGCCGTGCCCACGAAGCGCCTCGTGATCTGCTACGCGTGTGGGTACTCCCACACGCTCTCCGGCAGGATGCACAATTCCTTATGCCCCAAGTGCAAAACCAACCTTCTGACTGACGATGTCACGGTCAGCGGGAAGCGGACTGAGGATATTCTGACGATCGGCAATGTCATGATCGGGCCGGAAGCTGAGTTCGATCCTAGACTGCGGATCACGGGACAAAACGTGATTCTCGATGGCGATGTCAGGGCGCTCGCTTCGATTACGGCCACCGAATCCCTTGAAATTCGAACTGGTGCGAAATTCGAAGGAGTTGAAATTCAAAACAAAACCGGAAAGGTTGTCATTGCAGCCAGTTGCACCGTCGCGCTTGACACACCTTTTGTTTGTGACGTGCTTGATATCTATGGGCATTTGAAGGCCTCGGTAAAAGTAGCCAATTCCGCCCGTCTGTACGCCGGAAGCTTTCTTGAAGGCTCCTTTCATGGCCCCACGCTTCTTGTCGATGAAGGTGCTGGGCTCGTGGGGGACGTGGATCTCAGCCCGCTGTACAAAA
Organism: uncultured Lentisphaerales bacterium; assembly: GCA_964618405.1. Taxonomy (GTDB): domain Bacteria; phylum Verrucomicrobiota; class Kiritimatiellia; order RFP12; family UBA3636; genus JBBQIY01. The sequence goes on along the minus strand of CAZUAY010000018.1, from coordinate 1,042 downwards.
AAGTTCCGGCGATTGCAACACCCTCGAAGACGCTGCGCAAGGCCGCCACAGTCCTCGCAAATGCCCTGATTCTTGGCCTCGGCCTTGTCGCCAGCTTCGTCTGCTGCGTGCTAAATACCTAAACAAACCCAAACTGTTGATTCCAGACATCAAGGGTGAGGCTACTTTCGTTTTTGATTCCGGACGATTCTCTTCTTAATTTAAGCTCAAGATGGACGGAAGAGAGCGAATATCATCGATGATGACATCGGGGTTGACCTGCGCTTTCAACTCGTCTGCCGAGAACGAAGAGGTGACGGCGATGGTGCGCATACCGGCGCGTTGTGCGGCTCGAATGCCATTCAACGAATCTTCCACGACAATGCAGTCGGCTGGCGTGAGGCCAAGACGATTCATCCCCAAGAGGAAAATATCGGGATGGGGCTTGTTCAATTTAATATCTCCGCCGCTCACCATGAAGTCGAAAAAATCTTCGCAAAGACCGATGGCACGGATGTTGATGGAGACCTTGACTCGGTCTGCTCCTGAGCAGACACCCATCTTGAACCCTTGTTTTTTTAGCGAGTGAAGGGTTTCACAAACGCCTGGGAAGGCAATGCCGGTTGCGCGTTCCGCATATAAGGCGTAGGCTCGGTCTTTCATGGCCGTGTCATAGTCCACACCGTGCCGTAGGGCAACACCACCGATAAATTTGTTCTCTCCAGCACCGACAAACTCCTCGAAGTCCGCCCTCACCGCTACTACATCCCATTCGCGGAGCGCATCAATTGCGCATGTGCTCATGAGTTCTTCTGAGTCGACCAGGACACCGTCCATATCTAAGAGTAAAGCGCGGGCAGCTAAAGTCATTGCGATTGTTCTTTTAGGGTTGCTGATAAAGAAGACGAAAGGGTACAAGACGAGTTCTGGAAAGTCGAGCAAAATCCCATGTAATCGGTCAGTGACCGAAGGCAAGTATGTGGGTCATGGGGTTTGGGGTTTAAACACAGAGAGTTTGAGACACAGAGGGATGGGAATAGGAGAGCCAATCAGGAGATTGGCC
>CAZUAY010000017.1:22891-24002 GCA_964618405.1 uncultured Lentisphaerales bacterium | reverse complement strand
CCTCGCTTCGCAACCGCCAAGAAACGGGGTCTGGGGTGCCCCCAGCGGAAACTACTCCCTACGCACTACTCACTACTCATTCTCTCCAGCCTCGCAACTCGCGACTCGCGACTGTAATCGGTCAGTGACCGGGGGTACCCCCGGTCACTGACCGATTACAATGCGGGACTGTTTAACATTTGACATTCACCCTCCAATGTGAGATTATCCAAACGTTTTCTTTTCCAATGCACTCGTGGTGAAATGGCAGACACGCAAGCTTCAGGTGCTTGTGCCAGCAATGGCGTGAAGGTTCAAGTCCTTTCGGGTGCACCATTTAAAACTCAGGATTCATCCTGAGTTTTTTTATGCCTCAATCGGTGAAATCTGCCGATATGCTTCGTAGGACGCAATAGAAACAGCGTTGGCGAGATTGATGCTGCGAGCATGATCTCCGGGCATGGGGATTTTGAAAAGGTGGTCCGCATAGCGCTCGTAAAAAACCTTTGGCAAGCCGTGACTCTCTGAACCAAACGCGAGCGCATCCCCGCTGGCAAATTTACAGTCATAAAGACTCCGCTCTCCGCGTGTGCTGAGAAAGAAAACTCTTGTGGGTTTTATATCGTCAAGAAACGACTGCCAATTGTCATGAACCCGCACGTCGAGATGCTCCCAGTAGTCAAGCCCTGCCCGCTTGATGTACTGCTCCGACAGGTGAAACCCCAATGGGCGTATCAAGTGCAGCGAACATCCAAGTCCCACGCACACCCTGCCAATCGCACCGGTATTGTGCGGGATCTCTGGGTTGATGAGGACGATATGAATCGGTGTTTTCATGATGCGCTAAAGGATATCAAAACTCGCTGAGCACAACCACGAGAAATTTGAATCTGGAACCGGCATGCGCTTCTATGCTAAACTTCTCGCATAGGAAAAACACGATGAATGAAAAAACTATTTATACCGCAATCAGTCTTGTCTCTCTCGTTATCGCTGTAATGATACACGAGATTTCGCACGGCCTTGTGGCCTTGTACTGCGGGGATACGACGGCACGTGATGCTGGACGCATCTCGTTAAATCCACTCCGCCATATCGACCCGATCGGCACGATTGTACTTCCACTGATTTT
>CAZUAY010000017.1:0-22791 GCA_964618405.1 uncultured Lentisphaerales bacterium | reverse complement strand
TCATTCACATGAGCACTCTCAACGAAACCCCTAAGGGCGAGCGCATCCATATTTCGATTTTCGGTCGCCGCAACGTTGGAAAATCAAGCCTGATCAATGCCATGACAGGCCAAGAGGTCTCCATCGTCTCCGAGGTCATGGGAACCACGACGGATCCCGTCGGCAAAGCGATGGAACTGCTCCCGCTCGGCCCTGTCTATATTACGGACACGCCAGGCCTCGACGATGAAGGCGCACTGGGGAAAATGCGTGTACAGCGCGCATACAACATTCTCGAAAAAACAGACATCGCTATTCTCGTCACAGACACTGCCACGGGTCTCGGCACTTTCGAACAATCTCTACTGAAACTCGCGCGAGAAAAGAAGATCCAGGTCTTTGTCGTCTTCAACAAAGCCGATTTATCCTCGCAAAGCGAAGAAGCCCTCAAGCAAATCGCCGAAGATTCACTCGCGCCAGTTTTCCAAGTTTCTTCCACAACTGGCGACGGCATCGAAATATTGAAGTTAGCACTGGCAAAGGCAATTCCCGACGGAGCAGATTCGCTTCAACTCGTCGGCGATCTTCTGAGCCCCGGCGATTTTGTCGTGCTCGTCACGCCGATCGACGCAGCCGCTCCCAAAGGGCGCATCATTCTGCCGCAACAACAAACGATACGCGACATCCTCGAAGCGGGTGCAATCGCCATCGTAACCAAAGAAACTGAATTCCGCGAAACCCTAGCACAGCTCGGCAAGAAGCCGAGACTCGTCATCACCGACTCGCAAGTCTTCGCCCAAGTCGCTGCCGATACACCGCGCGATATTCCGCTCACGTCGTTCTCGATTCTCTTTGCTCGCTATAAAGGCGATCTCACGACACTAGTCAACGGCTCGAAGGCCATTGACTCGCTCAAGGATGGTGCTCGTATTCTGATCGCAGAAGGTTGCACGCACCACCGCCAAACCGACGATATCGGAACCGTTAAAATTCCAAATTGGCTACGGAAGTACACGGGCAAACAACTCACCTTTGAACACACTGCTGGGATGAAGTACCCGAGCAATCTCTCCGACTACGCCCTCGTGGTTCACTGCGGCGGATGTATTCTCAACCAACGCGAAATGCAGTACCGCCTCCAGCAAGCTGACGCAGCCAGTGTTCCGATCGTGAACTACGGCGTACTGATCGCGACCGTGCAAGGCATCCTCAAACGCTGCCTCGAACCGTTCACACGCTAAACTCGGACCGATAGAATCGCCCTGTTTTAAACTCTGCCAGATCTCATCGTTAGCTGCTAAGAACCCCTCTTCTCTGCTGTAACGACTTCATATTATCCCACAGCTAATTATTTTTTTTTGTCAAAGAGTTGATATTCTGTGTTATTCATGATAAATTAAAGAGTCAACCCCGAGAACATGCCTTTGTTTAAAGGTTATCCAGTTGATAAAAAGACGAAACACAATGAAAATACTCTGCATAGGCGACATCGTAGGCTCTCCAGGCCGCCGTATATTTAAAACGGTGGTGCCCCAGCTTCGTAAAGAAGGTGGGATTGCAGCCGTTATCGTTAATGCCGAGAATGCTGCAGGCGGAAAAGGCATTACCGCCCAAATCGCAACAGAGCTCTTCGATGCAGGTGCCGATGCGATTACCCTCGGCGATCATGTTTGGGATCAGAAAGACACCCCCGCTCTCCTCGAACGAGAACGCCGCATTGTTCGACCCGCTAATTTGCCAATGGGTTGTCCTGGGCGTGGTTGGACCGTTTTCCCGACAGAAATCGGGGATGTTGTGTTGATGAGCCTGCTAGGCCGTGTATTTATGAATCCCACAGATTGTCCTTTTACAAAGGCGGACGCGTTGATCGGTGGCCCGCTGCCGCGCAACGGAATCATCATCTGCGACTTCCATGCTGAAGCGACCTCAGAAAAAATCTGTATGGGCTGGCACTTAGACGGACGAATTTCTGCACTCTTTGGCACGCATACGCATGTTCAAACTTCAGATGCGAAAGTCCTGCCTCAAGGCACGGGCTATATTACGGACGTGGGCATGACCGGGCCGGTCAACTCGGTTATTGGACGTGAGATCGAACCGGTCTCTCGAAAATTTATTACAGGGATGCCGTCTTTCTTCTCAGTGGCAAACGGGCCTGCTGTTATGGAAGGCTGCCTCTTTGATATTGACAGGGTTTCACGCCGGGCCAAATCGGCCACTTGCGTCCGGTACAGTGAAGCCGAAACGACGCAATAAATACAACACAATCCTCGCTCTGAAACGAAAAGCGTGAGACTCAAAAATTAACGACGCGCGCTGCGCGGGCAACCAATAAAAACCTAAAAATCGGGAAGTATCATGAAACGTAAAACAAAAACAAAAACAGACCAAGAAAAAGTTATATCGGACAAAGACGATGCGCTTCGCGTTGGCCTCGCCATACGGCATCTTAGAAAACAACGCCGCATGAAACAGGCTGAACTGGCAGGGCTGGTCGATATGCAGCCAGCACAACTCTGCAACTCTGAAAAGGGTAACAACCTGCCTTCCATTAAAACACTTCGCAGGATCTGCGATGCATTGGGCGTCACGGTAAACGACCTCGTCTACCCCAAAGCTTTTTTGGAAAGAACGCGCGGAACTTCCCTTGACGACGGTATCCTCAATTTAGCAAAATCGGCGACTTCCTCTACCGCAGTAACCGAAAAGGACGATATCGACTATATGATGAGTCCGAGCGATAAGCTGTATGCCGAGTTGAAGACCAAGGGCATTGCTCGTTGCACACACTCTCCCCAGGATGGCATCGCAATCAATGAACGCATCATCGCCATGCTCCAAAGCCGCATTACCGACTACATGGTATTGGAGAACATGTGCGGCGTCTGCAAACACGCCACCATCCCTCTCAACATGCCCTTCACAGTTGATAACGATGGCGCTGAGCAGCTTGCCTCGCGAGTTCGAATGCACTGCGGAATCGGATCAGCCATCGTTTTCGACTATGTAGAAATGCTTGAAAACAATGGACTGCGAATTCTCTTCTCGCCTCTTCCCGCAGAAGTTCAAAGTATTTCCTTCTACGACGCAGCTAACATCAATGCTTTCATCGTCATAGAGGAATCGCTCACCGAAGAAAAGCAGCTCTTCAACCTAATGGTCGAACTGGCGAAGATCTACCTCTTCACGCGAAATGAAAATGCGGTCGTCCACGACACCGATGCAACGCGTCACTTTGCCAAGCGATTCGCCGCAGAAATGCTCATGCCCCGGGAGGCTGTTAAAACTTCTATAGCGCAGATCGGCATTCTGCCTGAGCAGTGGAATTATGAGATGACCCTTCGCATTAAGGCACGTTTCGGCGTTTCTGCTGAAGCTTTTGCCTATCGTCTTTCCGAGCTCAACTTGCTACCTAAGGATGGCAAGCTGCTTGAAACGATTGTGGGAAAGATTCAAAATCACTACGCAAAGACTCAGTATGCAGAACCCGGCATGAACAACCAAAAAGTTACGAAAAACGCTCGGTTTAGCGATCTTTTAATTTGCGCCAAGCTGAACCCTGAGAATTCCAAGGAAGTCAAGGCAATCGAAGCTAGGGTGAAGAAAAATTATCCGATCGATCTGAGCATTCCTATCTCGGCACCTCCGGCAAAACGAGCAAAAAAGATCCCGAATGCTACTCACAAGAAGAGCGGTAGACCGAAAAAAAAGGTCTAAGTTGTCAAACTAAAAAAACTGCGTGGTGGCTCATTTAGCACCACGCAGCATTTTAAATTGATTTACCAGAAGCTCATCGCTACTTACAACAGACGCTTATAGCTCCGGCTCTTTCGTCGATGGAATTTGCTTGTCGTCGATGGGGCTCCGATTTTGTCCGCGTCCCACCTTCGGAGCCTTGTTCGCTCCTTCACGAATCTCGGGCGGCTGCTCCATACGTCTCGTAGGAAAACGTTCTGCTCGAACTTGATCGATTTTTTTGATTTGTTTCTCCGTCAGTTTGCCGCGCAGGATTAACAACTTCGAAATCTGCATCTTGGCTATTTCGGCACGAGTGTTCCAAACCTGATCGACTGCTGCCATGATATCGGCCTCGGATGCGTCCGCGACAAGAAGCTGCGCCTGTGTCGCCTGGAATCCGGCAAGTGCTTCACGTTTAGTATCGACTTCTTTATCGATAACCTTGAAAGCATCAGCAATCTCCTTGCGCACTGTTGGCTCAAGTCCAAGTTGTTCACAAATTTCAGGATCCTCAAACATACGAAGCATTACGCTCTGCGGAGCCACGTCGGTCGGTCTGTTAAAATGACGCCTATTCAGCTTTTGATTCTCATTGCGCAGGCGTTGCGGATGTGCCTCACCATCCTTGGGTGCCACTCGCGTTGGATCCTTGGCGATGGTTTCCTTCTTATCCTTTGCACATTCTTGTAAACTTGCTTTTTCAGCTTCTTCCGCAAAACCAATTGTGATGCCTGCCACCACAATGGCGGGGACTAATAATTTAGACAATTTCATGAAATATCCTTTCGTTGTTATAGATCTACCTGTATGGAACGGATAAGCCTCTACTAATATTGTAATAGAAAAAAGATGTTCCGGGATTTCTATTCGGCTCTTCCTCAAACATCGATATTGATGATCTTGCGGATCATCAAGGCACCGCACATCAACATGATCGCGATGAGCATGATCACCACAATCCCAACGGTAGAGTGCAAAAAGGGCTGGATCATCCCAGGCTGGACGATATTCAGCACGATGCCGAGGCAAACCGGCATAAGACTGAGCACGATGCCCTGAAGCCGCCCTTGAGCAGTTAATGTCCTAATCCGATTCTCGATGCGCAGCCGCTCCTGAATCGTATGGCTAATGTTAGAGAATATCTCCGTCAGGTTGCCACCCGTTCGGCGAGCCGTTTCAATCGAAAGTACAACCAACGTCAGGTCATCGCTTCCCACACGCTGCTCCATATTGCGCATCGCCTCTTGGAAGCTCACGCCAACGCGAGTTTGGTGCAGCATCGTGCCGAACTCCTCCGAGATCGGACTTTCGCCATTTGCAACGACATGCTCAACCGCCTGAATAATACTGAAACCCGACTTAAGTGCGTTCCCCATGTTAGTCAGCGCATCAACAAGTTGGACATTGAAACGGCGACGGCGCCGTGTTCGCAGAACAATTAGCATCTTGGCGGGTGCCATCAACATAAGCGAACCCGCGAGCAATGCGAGCGCCAGTCGAACCAGAATCGCTGACGCTGACCCACCTACGCCTCCGAGGAGCAGAAACATCAGTAAGGCTACAAGGGTCGAGCAGATCCACCCAATTTCCGCAATTCGTCGCGGCGGGATGAAAAGAAAAATATCTTCAAACTGCCGAGCAGTTTCGGACGAATAGGTTCCTCCGTATGCATTTGCTCCCGAGGCAAATGCACTTAAGGCAACGACAGACAAGCCACCAAAGCAAAGGCCTGTGAGCACGATAACGGCTATTGTAATCAGATCTGGCATTTCGAAGTACCTATATCCACACATTCTATTGAATTCGCTGTAAAGTGTACAACAAAGCCATGAACATGGCAAGCCCACGCGAGACCTTCCGAGTAATCGGTCAGGCACAGGGGCTGTGCCTGACCGATTACAGTCGCTAGTTGCTAGTGGCTAGTCGCTAGTAGCCACGGTAGTGGTAGTCGACAAAGTTCGCGACAAAACTCACGACAAAGTTTTGGGGACATCCGCGATCACCGATCGCCCACTCGCAACTCACAACTCGTGACTGTACTCGGGCAACGAGGCTACGCGGTTAACGAAAACCCAGCACAAGACTCAGTGGGGGGCGATCCCCATGCCCCTATCCTACGCCCAAACTTTTTGTCATGCCAACGACAGGGAGAATTAAAGCCAGTGCCATCACAAGCACAAAAACACCTACCAGGGTCAAAATGGCTGGTTCTAGGAGCGCAAGACGGCGTGTAAGTGCACGATCCCAATCTCGTTTGAGTCTTTCGGAAGCAACATCAAGCATCGCCGAAATGCAACCGCCAGCTTCCCCGACACGAACCCATTCAGCCAGTTCGTTACCGAACATAGGGAGTTCAGCAACTGCCTGCGAAAGACTCATTCCATTACGTACCTTTTCGGTTTGTTCCGTAACACACTTTTCAAGCCAAGGATGGCTTGTGCCAGCGCCTGCAATCGGCAGAGCCGACACCATCGGCATGCCGGACTCTGACAGGACAGAAAGAATGGAGGCGAACCGCATTCCTGCTAGCCCTCGTGCGGGCTTCATAAAGGGAAGGCGGAGCAAAACCTCATCGATTCGAACAGCTGCGACCTCGTCTCGCTTAGATAATTGGAGGGCAATAAAAGTCATACAAACTGCTAGGAATGTAAGCCCAGCAAAAACGAATGCGAAGAGTTTTGAGAGATGAATCAGGATCGTGCTCACACGAGGTAGCTCCATACCCGAAGAGGCTAACATGGCCATCGTCTTGGGTACCACAACGCCCATCATGATCCCACCAACCAACAAACCTAGACAGAGAATGAAGGCCGGATACACAAGTGCAGAGCGCATTTGATCCCGAACGCCTTCCTCTGCATCAAGCAACTCCGCAAGACGGGACAACATGGAAGGTAACGTGGCCGAGCGTTCGGCCGACGTCAACGCTGCACGCTCGTAACCACAAATTCCGGGGCAAACTTCACCGAGCGAATCCGCAAGACCCGCGCCTTCGCGAATTTTCGAAGCGACAGAGGAAAGCACCGGTGCAACAACCCCATCATCAGACTCCATCATCAGCGAAAGTGCTCGGTCTAGTGGCAGCCCAGCACCAAGGAGCGCACCGAGTTCACGATATACAGCAGAGCGTCGAGACGTCCGCAACTCGAGAGCAACGCGCAACGGACGGATATGCTCGACAAATACGCCGGTCTCTAAAAGCTGGCGAGACGCTTGTTTAGTACTTCCCGATTCCACCCTGCCACGACAGGAGGTACCATCGCTCTTATATCCACTGTATTCGTAGGTTGCCAATAATCGATCTGCTCCGCTATGGGAAGAGCAGCCCCTTTGCCGTCTCGTTCCGGCACTCAGAACCTACAAGCATTTCTAGAATCGCAAGGGCGAACTCCATCGCGGTTGCAGGTCCTGTACCCGTAATAATATTGTCATCACGTACCACATTGCAATTGGGCACAAAGACGGCATCGGGAAGATTTGCTTCCATTCCGGGATAGCAAACCACTTTCCGCCCTTTCAGCACGCCAGCTTCTTGTAGCACGGCAGGAGCCGCACAAATGGCACCAATGAACTTGCCATTCTTGTTAAAATATTGAAGTGCCGCTAAGACTCGGGAATCGGCTTTTAGGGTTCGCATCCCCACCATCCCCCCAGGTAAAACGATCATGTCCGCAGACTCAACATCGCCATCATCCCAACTAACATCGGCAACAAGCCCAATCTGATGAGCACCTTCGATGTCCAGACCGAATTCATCCATCGAAACGGAAATCACCTCGATACCACCGCGCTTGAGCACATCGATAATCGTAATGGCCTCGGTTTCCTCAACTCCATTTGCTAGGGGTACAACGACACGCATAGTAAATCCTCCTCTTTTAGATTTTTACAAATTAGATCGAGTAAATCGCTTGGCGATCCGCTCGAAAAACGTTCCGTGGAGCAACGAGCTCGGACACTTTGAATAGCAGAAGGTAAGCCTGCTTTCCTCAGGCACTGAACCCTCAAGCTCAAAAGCAATCTCAACGGCTTCGCCGACGCCAAACTCCCGTTTATAGAGGGCATCAGCGGCGGCTCTATCTTCTGCAGTTGCAGGAACAATCTTGCATTCAACATCAAATTTTTGAGCGATACCAATGAGGCCTGCGGCGCCAAGTTTCTCAAGCGCATCAAGTCCGCCAACATTTTTCGTAATATTCTTCTCCAATAGAAAGTTGTAGGCCAAAATCTCTTGGTCACCTTTAATGACATGTACCTTTCCCGCCACGTCGGAGACGAGGGAATCTGCCTGATCTTCAGTCAAATTCATTGAGGCGAAATACAGGCGCATCCCTGTGGAGCGGAATCGAATTTCGTTAAAAAGTCTTCGGTTCAAACCCGCTTTAACAGGACCACCATCCGTAACGATCGCACCGAGTTTCGTCCAAGGACTGCGAGCAAGCTCATAAGAATTTAAGAGCACCTCAACAACAAACGGTAAGGCGCACAAAATTAGAAGGCTCAGAAAAATCTTAGAAAGTCCGCGAAACCTGCTCATCGCTTTACCCGTCCTGATGCATTGCCTTTCATGAGAGAAACCACTTCATCGACAGTACAATAATTGTAGTCGCCATAAACTGAATGTTTAAGGCAGCTTGAGGCCACGGCAAACGAGAGTGCCGTCTGGGGCTCCGCATACGCGTCGCTGTTCAGCGCATAGATAAGACCAGCCGAAAAAGAATCGCCACCGCCGATTCGATCGACAATATCATAGATTTCATAAGGCCGATATTGCCCTCCGGCCTCAACAGGCGCAAAGTACGACTTTGCTACACGGGCGTCATAGAGCATAGCGCCCCAGTTATTGTGACTTGCCGAGAGACTCTCGCGGAGCGTGATCGCGATTTTCGTAGCTTTTGGAAACATCTGCGAAAGTTTTTCCGCAACCTCAGTATAAGCCGCCACTTCCAGCTTTCCCGCCTCCACGGAAGTCTTACCCGCTGAAATGCCAAAGACATCGAAGGCATCCTCCTCATTGCCAACAATAAGATCCACAAAAGCAACAATCTCCTTCATACAATTCCGGACAAGCTCCTTCTGAGGAACACGCTTCGACCAATTCCAAAGTTTTTTTCGGAAATTCAGGTCGCAAGAAATCTTGATCCCCTTGACGGATGCTTTTTCCGCCACCGCGAGTGTCGCCCGATATGCCTTCTCTGAAATCGCGGGAGTGATTCCTGTGAGATGGAGCCAGGTAACCCCATCGAGCATGGCGTCAAAATCGTAATCACCAGCGTCAGCCATCGAAATCGAAGATCCTGCTCGGTCGTAGACCACGGCTGCCCCACGCTGACTTGCACCAGCTTCAGTAAAATAAATGCCAAGACGACCTTCGTCGAGGTGGAGCATTTTCGAGGTGTCCACACCCAGCCCACGCAATTCGGCTACTAGTGCGTCAGCAAGAGGGTTTTTCGGTATGGCCGTCAAAAACCGTGAGGGTAACCCCAACAAGGCAACGGATGCGCACACATTCGCCTCCCCGCCGCCGAATGTCGCGTTCAACTCACCGGGGAGTACCTGCACGAGACGCAAATTACCCCTTGGTGACAGACGTAGCATGATTTCACCAAAACCAGCAATACAAACCTTATTCATCAAACTATTCTCCCGTAAAACAATTCGCACCCTTGTCAACTATGACTGAAAAAAAATCATCACCATGTCTCTTGAATTAGATCGTAACATACCACAGATCAGCATACTTCCGCAAGATCGACATCACGAGAAGCACCAATTCTGCACTTGCTCAGACACCCTGCCACACGACCGCGGCGAGGACGCCGCGTCTACTAATCGGTATTGCGCCTAATACGCTTCAGCAACGCAATCTCTTTGGCGTAACCATCCAGTTCATTCGGGGTCTCGAGATAAAAAGGAAGATGGCGGAGCTTGGGATGATTAATGACGTTGTTCACGACCTGAAGCCCTAGTGTGCCATCGCCAATTTTCTCATGACGATCTTTGTGCGAGGCAGGTGGGTTCTTGCTGTCGTTGAGATGAATCGCCTTGAGTCGATCGAGTCCAATGATCGAGTCGAAGGCGTCGAGCACGCCATCGAGATCGTCAATAACGTCATATCCGGCATCCGAAATATGACAGGTGTCGAGGCAAACGCCCATCTTGTCTTGGAGCTTCACGCCATCGATGATCTTGCGGAGCTCTTCAAACGTCGAGCCGACTTCAGACCCCTTCCCTGCCATCGTTTCGAGCAACACGGTTGTTGTCTGCTCGGGCTTCATGATCGCGTTGAGGGTGGCCACAATCAGCTCAATGCCAGCGTCGACACCCTGCCCCACGTGACTCCCTGGGTGGAAGTTATAAAGACTGCCAGGCACGACTTCCATGCGGAGCATGTCGTCGGCCATCATCTCATGCGCGAAATCGCGCGTGCGCTTATCCGCCGAGCAGGGATTGATGGTGTACGAGGCGTGGGCGAGAATTTTGCCGAAACCGTTTTGCTTCGCAAGGTCGAGATAGGCTTCCACATCGGCGGGATCGATATCCTTCGCCTTCCCTCCACGCGGGTTGCGCGTGAAGTATTGAAACACATTGGCACCGACCTTGAGGGCGTCTCTTCCCATGGCGGCGAACCCACCTGCGACAGACAAATGACAACCGATGTAGAACATAGTAAACTCCTCAACTAAACGGGTCGCTGTTCCCCTGCCACAAAAAGGGTCTGTCCAGAGGTTGCGTCCACAATGCTGAACGACTCGGCCTGGCGCAACGGATCGCTCTTGAATGAAAGACGGCCCTTATAATCGTTTTGCAGATTCTTGATAATTTCTTCGTCCTCGGTGCGCAGCCGTTCGAGGATGGCGGGGTGAACGCAGATCTGAAGATCGGATTCCTTTTTCTCCGCTTTGAGCAAGCGAATCAGCGAAACCAAGCGGCGCTGAATATCAACACTGAGTTGTAGCGACGACTTGATCAGGCCCTTGCCATGACAATACGGGCACGCTTGATGCATCTGCGAGAGCAAGCTTTCCTCGAAGCGCTGACGCGTCATTTCAAGAAGTCCAAGTTCCGAAATCTGCATCACGTTTGTGCGAGCCTTGTCGCGCCTGAGCGCATTCTTGAGTGCACGGTACACTTGTTGCTGATGCTTGCGCGACTTCATATCGATGAGGTCGAGCACCACGAGACCACCGATGTTTCGGAGTCGGAGTTGGCGCGCGACTTCATCCGCCGCTTCTAAGTTCACTTCGAGAATGGCATCCTCTTGCGATCCCTTACCCTTGTGGCGACCCGTATTGACGTCGACAGCGATCAGTGCCTCCGTCTCGTCGATGATCAGATAGCCACCGGAGTTCAGCGCGATCTTGCGACGAAAGGCCTCTTCAATCTGCTTCTCAACACCGTAGTGATCGAAGATGGGATAATGTCCTTCGTAGAACTGCACGAGATTCTTGGCATGACGCGAAATGCGTGATGCCTCCTTGCGCACCTTCTCATAAACGACGGGGTCGTCGATGACGATGCGGTCGACATCCTCCGTCATCCAGTCGCGAACGACGCGGGTGACGAGATCCGGCTCTTCATAAATGCAGCAAGGTGCGGGCTGTTCGGCAATCGCCTTCTTCATATCATTATAGCTATTCAGCAACACACGCAGATCGCGCACAAAAGCCGACTTCGATGCCCCTGACCCAGCGGTGCGCACGATCAGTCCGCAATCGGTCGGGATTATCTTTTCGAGACGCTCAAGAATCTTCTTGAGCCGCGCACGCTCGACGGCATCGCCGATTTTGCGAGAGACGCCGCGCAACGTGCCTCCTGGCATGAGCACGAGATATCGGCCTGGTATCGAAAGGCTGGCTGTGATGCGCGGTCCCTTCGTGCCAATAGGCCCCTTCGAGACCTGCACGGTCACGACGCTGCCAGCCGGGAAACGCTTGGCGATTTCTTCGTTGGTGAAACGTTTGTTACGCGGCTTACGGCGGTTGCCGTTGCCCGAATCAGAGCGCGATTCGGAGTTTTCGTCATCGTCCAAAAGCGATTCATCATCGGGATTCATATCCCAATAGTGAAGGAACGCATTTTTACGCATACCAATGTTGACGAAGGCGGCCTGAAGCTCATTCTCGAGATTCTGAATGCGTCCTTTGAAGATCGAGCCGATGAGCCGCTCTTCTGTCGGGTGCTCCACCTGGAATTCTTCCAGACGACCGTTCTCAAGAACGGCAACACGCGTCTCGAGTTTCTCGGCATTGACGATGATCTCGCGATTGAGATGCTTGTCTGCCTTGGTGACCCACTTAAATTTAAAGAAGTTCTTTCCAAACATTTTTTATTGTGCCTTTCTGGCTAAATTACGGTCCAGAAGACCCAGTAACGGGCTTCCGGCCGTGAATGGCCACGCTTTGGACTAAGCCGAGCATGGCCATGGTTGATATGGTGAATGAGCCTCCGTAGCTGATCAGCGGTAGGGGAATGCCGGTAATGGGCATCTTGCCGATAGTCATGGCTACGTTGACGAAGATGTGAGTGAACAACAGGGCTAGAACACCGGTGCAGATCAACCGCCCCGTGCCGTCCCTGCAAAGCATGCCGGTCACGACGATGCTCCCCAGGAGCCCGCCGAACAGAACCAGAAGAACCAGACTTCCAGCAAAGCCAGTTTCTTCAGCGATGACGGAGTAAATGAAATCGGTTGACGAAACAGCCCGGGGCAGAAACCCGAGAATGTTTTGCGTGCCTTTAAGATAGCCCTTGCCATGCGTACCGCCTGAACCGACGGCGATTTCGGATTGGCGCTTGTTCCAGCCGGCACCGAGAGGATCTCGATCGGGATAGGCGAAAACGAGGATACGTTTCTTCCAATGGGGGTAGATCACTTTGTCGACAATCTGTTCCACCTGGACCTTGCGTTCGGGCGAGAGTTTCTCTGGCAACAGCACGGCACTCAGAAACACGCCAGCCAGAATGAGCCCCGACAGAACGAGGGCGGTCAGCGTACGCGGAGCGCAAGCCGAGACATACGCCATGGCCAGCACAGTGGGCACGAGCGAAAGCGCCGTCCCTAAGTCGGGTTGCATCGCAATGATCACGGCAGGTATTGCGGCGGTGAGAATCGCCAGCATAAGCTTGCCCGGGCCCTGCCGAAGATTCGTGCCTACGAGAAGAAAGGCCAGCATGGGGACCGTGGTAAATTTTGCGAATTCTGAGGGCTGAAAACCAAATAGCCATCGCCTGGCGCCCATGTGCGCAGTGCCGATGCCGGGAATCATCACCAGCACAAGGGCGATAATCGCCAGCCCGTAAAGAACCCAAGCCCAGTCATTCCACTTGCGGTAGTTCGCTCTCGCCACGAGGACGTGCGCAGCGAACCCGAGCGGAATCCATTGGTAGATCATCTTAACATAAAGGAAACGAACATCTCCTGTGCGCGTGGCGCAGGCACTACGGATAAAGAAAACGCCGATCACCAGCAACAGCACCATGCACACAAGAAGCACCCAATTAATGGAGGGTATCTTGCTCATGGCAAAAGGATTATGCTTCATACTGGGTAAGGGAGTTTTCACAGGATTCAGATTATACTTTCAATAATTTCCGTTTCGATGGGAACGGCATGAGGATAAAGCTTCAAGAAAATTTTCTTCAAAATGGCGGCAGCCGTTTGACCACCCGAATCGGCATCTTCCGCCACAACGGCAATGGCGTAGCGAGGAGCATCAAAAGGAACGAAGGCAATCATCCAGGCATGCTTTTTCTTCTCATGATTTTCGACGTATTCGGCGGTGCCGGTCTTGCCTGCGGCTCGAATTCCCACGACCGCTGAGCGGCGACCGGTTCCAAAAGGCTCGTTTAACACGTCGTACATTCCTGCCTTAACAATCTTAAGACTGTGAGCAGACCAGTTCATCTTGCCCGTAACAACGGGCGCCTCGTGCAGGCCAGTTCCATCCCCCGCATTGCGGATCAGGCGTGGCTTCATCAGCTTTCCATCTAACGCAATCGCGGATGTCATCATCGCCACCTGAAGCGGGGTCGTGCCGAGGTAGCCTTGACCCAGCGAGATGTTGGCGGTATCGCCACCGCGCCAGCTATCACGAAAACGTTTCCGCTTCCAGGCATTCGAGGGTAATAGCCCTGATGCCGTCTGCACCCCGATGTCCGGCGCCTTCCCAAATCCTAGTTGCGCACAATCGTTGTAGAGAGATGGCTCATAGCCCATCTTCATGCCCATCGCGATGAAATAAGGATTGCAAGAAACGGCAATCGCACGACGCAGATCAACCTCGCCATGTCCGTATCGATGCGAGCAATTGAAGGTACGACCGCCCACAACGATCGAGCCCGTGCAGGTGTAGAGCTCGTTTTCATCAACAGCATGCTCACGGAGTGCGCACAGTGCCACGATCGGTTTAAAAACGCTTCCCGGCGGATACACGCCGCTCGACGCGCGATTGTAAAGCGGTTTGTCTGGATCGTTGAGAAGGCGCTTCCAAACCTTACTGGATAGAACGGGGACAAATTCTTGAAGATTATAGCGCGGTGAATTTGCCATCGCCAGAATATCGCCGTTTTGACAATCGAGAACTACGGCCGCCCCGCGGTTTCCTTCTAAGGCTAGCTCCGCAGTCCTTTGCAATCCCGCCTCAATTGTCAAAACAATATCGTGTCCCGCAATCGCCTGCTTGCCGGGAATGATCTCATGCTTGTAGCCGACCGCATTGACGCGAATCAGATGACCACCACCCTTGCCTGCGAGCTGAGCATCACAGGCATACTCGATACCTTCTCGTCCCGCAAGATCCGGCAAATAAAAATTAAAATCCTCCTGCTCCTCAGTGGCATCCGGCTCTTCCTCAACCGCTTCGCGTGGTTGCCCCCTGCCAACGTATCCGATGATGTGCGAGGCCATGTCGCCGAAGGGATAAATGCGCTCGGAGCCTACATAAATATCCGTTCCGGGGAGCGACCCAGGCCATTCGGCCAGACGCGCCATCTGGGCGTCGTCGAGGCCACTGAAAGCAAAAAGTGGAATGGGACGCCGCCGCGTAATGTGTGCCCAAATGGCATCTTTATCGACCTCCCGTGGCTTGTCGATAATCGTCGAAATGCTCTCGACCAGCGCATCGACATGATTCACCGTGTTCGACCACGAGCCTGTCTGGCGCAACTCCTCAATGTACAGCGCAACGCAGTAAGACGGCTTATTATCCGCCAGAACCTTGCCGTCACGGTCAAGAATTCTCCCGCGCGTCGCTGGCAACCGCACCCGACGGAAACTATACGCATCTTGGGCGTCCGAATAAGACTCCGAATCGCTCACCTGTATTGTATACAGAGAAGCTCCGAGGTAGAGGAATCCAAGGAACATTACAGCCGAAATAGCGCCCAGACGCAGGCGCTCGGCGTCAATTCGCATTCCAGCCGAGCGTTTCGTTGTCATTTTCAAGTCCTACATTTGCCGAAATCGTATCCATCAAGCGCACCCATCCAGCCACAAGAGCTGAAACAGGAAGGGTCACCGCGATGAAAATCAATAACCGCATCATCAAAAAACTTCCAGACACAACCGTAAAGTGCCCAGACCCTACGAGCGCACCATACTGAAGCGCCTCGATTAAAACTCCCCCTGCGACTGCCACGATCATGCACGAAACCGTGTTATCGGGCATCTGCTTTTTAACAAGAACGACACAGAGTGCCGTGATCAAACAAAACGACAACGCGGAGACGCCATACGGCACGCTATCGAGTCCGTCTTGCATCACTCCGCACCAAACGGCGGCCGCGAAGCCATAGCCCGGCTCGCGACGCACGGCATAATAAACGCACACCGCAAAGAGAAACGGCAACTTAACATCGCCAACCGGAACAGGCGGCAGCAGCTCCTGAAACACGGCAGCAAGCGTCACCGCCACAAACATGACCAAGAGGGATTTTGCTATGCGCAATTTCATGGCACGCCCTCCTTGAAATTCGGCTTCCCTTTACCCAGCAGCACAAACACCCGATCGATCGAAGCAAAGTCCACATAAGGTGCCACCTTGGCACGCTGAAACAAACCCGAGGGATCCGAACTCGACTCAACCACTTCACCGACAGGAAGTCCCCGTGGATACAAGCCGCCGATTCCGCTGGTGACAATTCTTGCGCCTTTTTTAATTTCAAGACTCTTCTCAAGATAGGCCAAACTCATCGGCTCAACGAGATGCAAGAGGTCGAGATCGCCATGCGCTCCCGAAACACCGGTACCCGCGAGGATGCCCCTAGCCCCCTCCCCTGCGTCTTCAATGTAGCACGAGAGCTTGCTGTTGACGTCTGTCAATAAAAGCACGTCGGCGGTCTCCGCCGACGTCTCGACGACGCGGCCCACCAACCCAGAGGTACTCACGACTGGACTGTTGCGGATCACGCCATCTTTAACGCCCTTGTTGATTCGGATAATCTTCCACCAACCCGTCGCGCCGCCTCTAGAAACGACTTCGGCGGCGATAAAGGAGGATGGGGTCAGCCCCAGACCAATCGCCTTGCGCAAATTGTCATTATCGCGCTGGATCTCCTCCAGAACAAGAAGCTTTACCCGAAGCGCATCATTTTCATCGGTCAAGGCCTCATTCTCTCTCTTGAGCGCCGTAATACCCTTCGTCAAATCGGTAGCGCCAGCAAACAGCGCCCGAACCTCAAGGACGAATCGTCCGTACGGTGCCGTTGAATCGCGTGTCAGGGTGGAGACTCTGCCACGAAGCGAGTGGTAAAGCCACAAAACAGAGATTATCGCCACAACTGTAGCGGTAATACCTGTTAGCAATCTTCCAATCTTCACACGCATGAGCAACCCAAGGCGACGATACAAACAAAGTAAGCAAGCGGCTTATCGCCGGCACGCGTGAGTAAAATGATGATGAAGATAGAGTCAGCGAGATGCGCTTAACCGTGCCTGCGAGAGCGGCCAACGGCAACTTCAGAAAGCCAGTCGAGTTCGTCGAGCACAACGCCCGTCCCCTCGGCAACTGCCGTCAGCGGATCGTCTGCCATGTGAACCGGCAGCCCCGTTGTATCCGCAATCAGTCGATCCAAGCCCGTGAGCAAGGAGCCGCCTCCTGCCAAGACCATGCCGCGATCGACAAGGTCTGCAGAAAGCTCAGGAGGGCATTTCTCAAGACAGATGCGGACAGAGTCCACAATCTGCGACACAGGCTCCTGAAGAGCCTCACGGATTTCCTCTGAGCTAATGTTCAAAGTTTTGGGTAGGCCTGCTACCAGATCGCGTCCTTTAACTTCCATGACCTTTTCTTCGGGCAATGGATAGGCGGAACCGATCTTGATCTTCAATTCTTCTGCTGTTCTTTCACCAATCATCAAATTGTACACGCGCCGCATATATTGCACGATCACGTTGTCCATTTCGTCGCCTCCGACTCGGACACTTTTCGCGTAAACTATGCCGGCTAGGGAAATTAGAGCCACGTCCGTGGTGCCGCCTCCAATATCAACGATCATGTTGCCTGTGGGTTCGTAGACTGGGAGCCCGACTCCGATTGCGGCCGCCATCGGCTCTTCAATCAAATAAACGTCTCTAGCTCCCGCATGAATCGCTGAATCTTTAACAGCCCTCTTCTCGACCTCAGTGATGTCACCCGGCACGGCGATCACGATACGCGGCTTCCTCAACTTGCGAATGTTCACCTTGTTGATAAAGTGGCGGATCATCGTCTCCGTGATTTCGAAATCCGCGATGACGCCCGATTTCATCGGCCGAATAGCAATAATATTGCCTGGAGTTCTGCCAAGCATTCGCTTAGCTTCCTCTCCCACCGCAAGAACGCGTTTTGTGCCTTCTTGTATGGCCACGACAGATGGCTCACAAATGACGATTCCCCTGTTTTTAACATAAACGAGGGTATTCGCCGTCCCGAGATCCATTCCGATATCGTTTGTAAAAAGTGCTTGAAATTTATTCCACATAGTCTCTGTCCAACAAGAAGGTCAACCATAACGCGGTGACAGCCGAGGATTATAGCCTTAATCGGAAGAAAAATGCAATGTCAAACTTCAGGAAACTTGAAGTGAAAATTGAAGTGCGCCAACAACTTGAAGGCGCTGCTTAATTTTGGTATATTTAAACGAAATTTCGATCGACGAGTGCCTTTCTGAAATCGTCTTGTTAATCGAACTGGGAGAACGCTGCCTTACCATGAAACCCCTGAACCTAACGTTATCTGCTTTTACGCTCCTTGCGGTAGTATCGCTAACACCTGTGGTCTACTCAGGTGAAGTGGTCATCTCAAGCGATGGATGCATCGGAATAGAAGCTCTCGGAGTCCGCTTCTCGCCCGTAGTACATGCATTCAATTGGTCAACGATGCAGAGGGGCGAAGCTGACCCCACTACTGGTAACGACGCCTTTACCATTAAAATTAATGCTCAAAATCACATAACAGGAACTCGAATGGTTACCCCAGCCCAGGACGGTGCGGTCCATGCTGAGTACGCCTTCGTTTCCCATGCTGATATCGCAATTGACTCTCTCTGCGTTGCGACGGATATCCCGCTTCATCACGTGAGAGGCGGCACCTGGAAATCCGACAGTGCATCCGGCGAGTATCCTGAAGAAAATCAAAACCATCCTACCCTCTTCAGCGGCAAAACGAAAGGGTTTATCGTTGAAGGCGTTGATCCGAAAAAATTCACGCTAGCATTTACGTTCGATAAACCAACGCGGGTCTTGCTACAAGACAACCGCAAGTGGGGGTCTAACCAACTGACATTTCGCATTTCGCCTCCTTATGAAACTCCTTTAAAACCTGACGTAACATTCGCCGTCTCGTTTTCTGTCAAAACAGCGGAACCCCTGACGCTCTTCCGGGATCAGCCCGTAACCCTCACCGCCGACGATGCCAATTGGATACCTCTTAAACAAGAACTCGATATCGTGACTGGCTCGGCCCTCGACTTCTCTAACTTGATCGAGTGGCACAAACCAGCCGGGAAACTTGGGCTTGTCAAAGCCGTTGGCAGCCACTTTGAATTCGAGGACTTGCCTGGAGTTACTCAACGCTTCTATGGCGTCAACCTCTGCTTTTCTGCCAATTACATCACGCCTCAGCAAGCGGCTAAACTCGCCTCGCGTTTTCGGAAAATCGGCTATAATGCCGTGCGCATTCACCACTACGACAATACCTTGGTGGAGGGTTCGAAAGATAAGACAACGCTCAATCCAGGCCGAATCAACCAGTTTGACGCACTGATGGCCCAATGCATTGCCAATGGAATCTACATCACGACCGACTTGTTCGTGTCACGGTCTGTCCCCTGGCGCAGCATCGGCGTCGACCGTTCAGGATATGTCTCCATGGACGAATTCAAAATCCTCTGCGCCGTTAATGCACAAGCGATGGATAACTGGAAAGCGTTCACTCAGGCGTTCCTTTCGCATGTTAATCCCTATACAGATCGAAGCTATGCAGCAGAACCGGCACTCGCGTGGCTGGCACTGATTAACGAGGGAAACCTAGGGAACTTTCTCGAACAACAGAAGAATCTACCCGATTACGCTACAAAATGGAAAGAATGGCTCACCACCAAAAAGACGGCAGATCCAGCCTACGCCGACATCCCCGATTCACTACCGAGTAGCCTCTACGAAGGAAGCGCACATGCGGGTGCGTACGCTCAATTCCTCAGCGAGATCGAATCTGCAATGGCTCGCGAGATGAAAAGTTTTATCCAAAACGACCTCGGATGCAAGGCTCTCATCACCAACAGCAATGGCTGGACCCATCGAATTCCCGACCAGATCACCCATCACGATGTCTACGACTACGTTGACGACCACTTCTACATCGACCACCCCCGTTTTCTTGACCAACCTTGGTCACTGCCCAGTCAGTGTCTAAACGCGAATCCATTCAAAAACGAAACTCTTGGTATGCTGGGTTGCTCGTTCAACCGAATGGCCGGCAAGCCTTTCGCAATTTCTGAATTTAATTTTTCTGCACCAGGACGCTATCGAGGCGTTGGCGGAATCGCCACCGGAGCAATCGCTGCATTGCAAGATTGGGACGTGTTGTGGCGATTTGCTTACAGCCACAATTCCGATTCGATGTTTACCGCTTCAAAAATCGGCTATTTTAATGTTAGCGAAGATCCTGTCATGATGGCTACGGAACGAGCCGCCCTCTGTCTGTTTCTGAGGGGTGATGTAACGCCTCTAGCCAAATCCTTTACTGTTGTTATCCCTCGTAAGGAGGCCACCTCACGACAAGAACACGGGATGCCCAGCATCATTTCCGATTGGCGGGATGTGGCTTGGAAAGCAAAAGTTCAGGTCGCCATCGACAACGCCCCCGCAGATTCAACGTGGAGTCTTTCATTCCCAGATGCCTACTCAGCAGAGGCGCAAGTGAAGGCCCGTAGCCTTGTGAATGCCGAAGCTTTTGGCGGCGGCGCCGTCAAAGTTGATTCCACGGAAGGAACTCTTGTTCTCGACACACCGTGTACAGCGGGTGGGTTTGCAGAAAGCGGTATGATCAGCACGGAAGTCATGAGCGTGGAGATTCTTGACGCTCCGGCAGCCGTGTGGATCAGCTCCCTTGATGGAAGTCCCTGCAAAACCAGCACCCACATGCTCCTATCCCATATCACCGATGTCCAGAACACGGGTATTAAATATGCCGAACGCTCTCGCCAGACGCTTCTTGATTGGGGCAGAATGCCGCATCTCGCAGAGCGCGGACAAGCGCTGATTACGCTACGTCTCGACGATCCAACTGTAATTTCAGTCTATCGCCTTTCCTGCTCAGGTGAACGTCAGGATAAAGTTGAAACGAAAATCGTGGAAGGGGTATTGACCTTTGCCGCAAACACAGGACTCATCAAAAATGATGCCACATTATTTTACGAACTCATCCGTAAGGATTAAAATGCGATCCCTTATTTCAGCTCAACGCCTCGCCTGCACCGCTCTCGCGTGTGCCATGATCGGCGCATCGACAGTATTGGCCGAACCTCTCACCAAGATGTTCTCCAAAAATGAGGTGACCCTCAAGCTAACGATCGATCCACCTGTCGTTGATCTTGCAAACGACAACGAAGTTTCCCTTGTACTCAATGCTCCCGAAGGTATTAGCGCCAACATCCCATCGGATATTTCAGATCGCTTTGACGGCTTCACTCTTGCAGGATCCTACACCACGAGTGCTGGATCAGATGCTATGAGCGGAAAAACCTACCACTACAGGATTATTCCCATTGCTGGCGCAAAGGTTTACCGCATTAGACCTATTCCGGTTTCCATCCAAGACACCTCGTCGCACCCTCACGTTTCAAGCTGGTTCCCAACCGAAATGGTCACGCTTGAAGAGCCAACTTCGGATAAGGGATCGCCTACATCGGTTTCGACCGACCTCAAAAACAAGTACATTAGACCCTCATTTAGAGAAGTTCCGAAATACATCGGCTTCGCTCTCCTCGGTCTCCTCATTATCGCACTCCTTGTTTATCTCATCTCTAAAATTAAACTCTATCGGAAAATCCGCAGAATGACACCGAGCGAGCGTGCCCTCAGAGAATTGATCCTCCTTCTGGGACGCAAGCTACCTGAAAAAGGATTGTTCAAAGATTTCTATATTGAACTCACCATGGTCGTACGCCGCTACATTGAAAGACGCTACGGCATCCGCGCACCCGAGCAGACAACCGAGGAATTCCTTGCCGCAGCAGCCAACCACGATGAATTCGATCCCACCTCGATCGCGGAACTAAAAAAATTCCTCATGTCGGCCGATCTTGTTAAGTTTGCAGGGGTCGCAGCCTCCATTTCATCTACTGCGGAAGCCACAGCAAAGGCGAAATCCTACATCGAAACAGACGCATTAATTACGCCTTCCACTCCAAGAAAGGAGAGTGTCCGATGATGCAGTTTGCAACTCCCCTCGCTTTTTTGCTTTTCCTCCCATGGGCCTACGCGGTCTACAGAATGTTACGTCATTCAAGAAGCCAGGCGTTGCCGTTTCCAGCACTATCGATGGTTCCCACTTCCATCACGTGGCGACAACGGATCAGCACACTCCCGCCTCTTCTTCTAGCACTCGGCTCTGCCGCACTGATCGTTGCCGCCGCAAGACCGCAGTCTATGCTTTCCAAATCGCGGAAGTCCACAGAAGCCATCGCCATTGAAATGACCGTCGACATTTCGGGCTCGATGATGGCTCTCGACTTTACGAAGCCCGGCGCTCCGCCCTCCGAACGTAAAACACGCTTGGATGTCGTGAAGGAAACCTTTGCCGAATTCGTAAAACATCGCCCGGATGATCTCATCGGTCTGGTCGCCTTCGGCGGTTATGCCACCACGCGCTGTCCTCTCACCCTTGATCACACCGCGCTTCTGCACGTGCTGTCGGCCGTGAAGGTTCCTGGGCAAGATGGTGAACCGGCCGATCAAATGGAGAGCATGACCGCGATCGGCGATGGCCTCGCCATGGCCTGCGCACGCCTAGCCTCAGTCACCAATGTAGAAACCCGCATCGTCATTCTTCTCAGCGATGGCGAAAGCAACGCGGGCATTATAACTCCCGAGCAAGCCACAGCATTGGCAAAGCAGCAAGGCGTGAAAGTGTACACGATTGGCGTGGGCACAACAGGACTCGCCGACGCAATCGGTAAGGACATGTTTGGCCGCGAATTCATCGGCAAAATGGAAGTCCACATGGATGAAGCTGAACTCAAGCGAATTGCGAAAGAAACGGACGGTCTTTACTTCAATGTCATGAATAAAGATGCGCTAGAACGCGCCCTTGAAGAAATCAATAAACTGCAAAAGACCTCAATCGACGCGACCGTTTATTCTCGATACAAAGAGGATTTTTTGCGCTTCCTCATTCCCGGCCTGATTGCTGTCGTACTCGCACTCATCCTCACCACAAAATCTCGCCGAAGTCTAATCTGAGGAGAACTCAAACTTTGTCGTTAGCGTTGCCGCTAACTTTTGCCTATAACTTCGAGATTGTTGAGGAAGTGGTCTCAACGAACGGAGCACGGGTTTTCTAACCCGTGTACGAAAACGGGTTGGAAAACCCG
>CAZUAY010000016.1:0-24445 GCA_964618405.1 uncultured Lentisphaerales bacterium | reverse complement strand
TCAAAAGAGGGACCACAAACCGTCTTCTTCACGACAGCCTCAATCTCGTACTTGTGCCCGTATTGAGGGAAACGCGACTCGTACTCAAAACCTCATTAGAAGAGGGAATTGAACTTGCGATAAAAAGTAGAAAAAATCTCAATTTAGTGAGGTCTGATTCTAAACACAAATCTTCGATGTTTGTTTGGGTGGAACTCTGTCGGTTCTTTCGCAGGAGCACTACTAGCGACTAGCCACTAGCAACTTGCGACCAAATTTAAAAATGCTTTACTTCCTCCCCGAAGCTCATGCTAAATTCAAGTTGAAGGAGCGGCGAACGCCTGCAGATTACCGCTCTGTTATTCGAATACAGCGGAGGCGAATTCGTCAATATGCTTTTCGATATCTGCGATGTAATTCATCGAGAGCAGCTTCTCAGCATAGGCTGTGCACTGTTCGATCGAAAAGCGTGAGATGAGCTGCTGTGTCGAAGAAATTTGCATGGGTTCGAGACTCAGCGAGCGGAAGCCGATGCCGATTAAAAAAGGGATGTAGCGCGGGTCACGACCCATTTCTCCGCAGATGGAGAATGGAGTTTTATGAGAGATCGCTGCATCAGCGATGACCTTAAGGCCCCGCAACACGGCGGGGTGATGTGAAACATATTGATCCCCAACACTTGCGTTCGTACGATCGACGGCGAGGACGTATTGGATAAAGTCGTTTGTGCCGATCGAAAAAAAGTCCGATGCCTCAGCCAGTTTATCAATGATCGCGAGAACGGATGGCACTTCGATCATGGTGCCGATCAAAGGATGGATGATTTCACAGTCTCCCAGTTCAGCATGAACGCTTTCTATGCAAGATAAGACATGATCGCGTGCTGTTTCAAATTCCTCGATTGAGGAAATCATGGGAAACATGATGCTGACGTCACGTCGTTGATTGGTTTGCACGGCGCGTATAATGGCACGTAGTTGCTGGTCGAGGATAAACGGGTATTTGAGCGAAAAACGAATCGATCGTAGACCCAACGCTGGGTTTTCTTCTTTGGTTTTGAATAAATAGGGAATGACCTTATCACCACCGGCATCGAGGGTTCGGAACACAACCGGTTTGTCCGGCATTCTTTCTAGAATGCGGGAATAAATTTTTTGCTGTTCAATTTCGCTTGGAAGCGATTGGCGCATGATGAAGGGGAACTCCGTTCGATAAAGCCCAATTCCTTCTGCGTTGGCATTTATTGCGGAATCAATATCCGCAATGATGTTGATGTTGGCATGAAGAGCGATTTTAACGCCATCGCGCGTAAACGTTTCATTTTGTAGATTGCGGACTGAGATGCGTTCTCGGCTTTCTTCGTGGCGACGTGCTTCAAATTTTTTCCGAGTCTTAATGTCTGGGTGAACGATGACCGTGTCGTTTGCGCAGTCAATGATGAGCATTTCCCCGTCGGGAAGACGGAGCAGATCGCGCTCTGGCACGATGATCATCGGGATCTTGAGTGAGCGCACGAGTAGCGTGACGTGTGCGGTGCTACCTCCTGCAACGAGCACGATACCCTTAACGTTGCCTTGTGCAATGCGGATAATGTCAGAGGGGAGAAGCTTTTCAGCCACGATGACGTGGGGTGTGGTGTCGCTGTTGTCTTCAGGTGAAATAAAAGTGACACACTCGAGAAGGCGCAGGGATAAATCCTCAACGTCGTGCGCTTTCTCTTTGATATACTCGACGTTACTCTTTTTGAAAAAGGAAATAAATTCGGTGCTGACGCTGACAATTGCTTCCGTCAGGGGTTTCCCCGATTCGACAAATTTCTTAATTTTTCCAATATAGTTGTCATCATGCAGCATCATGATAGCCGATTCGAAAATCATGGATGCGGCTTCAGGAAGTCGTTCGTCAAGGGTTTTGGTGATGGCGTTTAGTCTTTTTTCGACCAAAAGCACCGCTTCATCAAGGGAACGTTTCGCTGGTGGGTAGGTCGTCACCCATTCAGAGAAAAGTGCGCTGACACTGGTCTCGGAGAATGTTTTGACCAAGGCCATTGCCCAGCCTTGGGAGGCAGATTTCCCTAGAAATATCATTTCTTCCGTGATAACAAGCTTTTCCTGAGAGGTAGGCTTGCCGGCACTATCTTCCGCTTGCAAAAGCGCATTGGCATTTTGAATGGAGTTGGCTAGCTCAGCGGCTTTTGAGCGTACTGCACTAATCTCATCGGCAAGAAACGGAGTGCCTGTTCTTCTTTGCAACACGATTGCACCCACGCGCTCTTTTCCGCAGAGCAACGGAATTCCAAGAAAAGTTTGAAGCCCATCATCTGGAAAATTGTGGTGTCGAATATAGCCTTGCATCGCCGATGCGATCTCGGTGTAGATGGGTCTTCTCTCTGCGAGAGCACGGCCGACGAGTCCTTCACCGATTTTGAGGACGATGGAAGCTTTCCCGAACATAGCATAGCCGCGCGCCGCTTTCAGTGTGATGAGGCGCGAGGAGTCGTCGTACAAATACAAGCAACACGCATCGCACTTGTATGTGTCCGTGAAAAGGCTAACGGCATTCTCTAAAATTTGTCGAGATCCCTGATGTGCGGATTCAGATGCATCGGGTTGAGCTGCACTGGTCGCCTTCTCTGGAGATCCCTTTGTTTTCGTTGAATGCCGGAAGAGTCGTTCTGTGAGTGAGGGTGTTTTTGCTTTCAACTCCATACCGCCTTTGCGGTGGCTGTTGTGGTTAATACCGTTTAGTGACCCCTAGTGGGCGAACGACGGAGATTTTGCCGTGGTCTTAATGTCGTAGATTGTTTTGTTTTGCGATTCATGGTAGGTTCTGGTTGTGAGTTCTGCCAGAAGCCCGAGGACGATGAATTGGAGGGAAAACCCGAGGAACATGAGCGGCGTGATAACCCAGAAAGGGCGTTTAACAAGCAACTGGTTGCCCCACCATGGGGCGCTCAACCCGAAGGCACCAAGCAAAGCTTCGAGACCCACGACGCCGAAAAACAGCATTGCAAATGCTCCGAAGTAAAGCCCGATTTTGCCAAACACTTGGATGGGCCGCGTACTGTAAGAAAGCAAAAACTTGACGGTCATGAGATCGAGGACGACGCGTAAGGTACGAGAAATTCCGTATTTAGTGGTCCCGAACTGGCGCGCGTGGTGATTTACAGGGATTTCCGTGATGGTTGCCCCAACCCAGCGACAAAGCGCAGGAATAAATCGGTGCATCTCGCCATATAATTTCACTTGGCTAATAATCTCGCGCTTATACGCCTTAAGCGAGCATCCGTAGTCGTGAAGTTGAACGCCAGTCAGTTTCCCGATGAGCCGATTGGCCAGCATCGACGGAAGTTTACGGTTGATAAAAGTATCTTGGCGGTTTTTACGCCAGCCGCTGACAACGTCGTAACCTTCATCGATTTTCGCGAGCAAGGCGGGAATGTCGGCAGGGTCGTTTTGCAGATCTGCATCGAGTGTAATAAGTATGGCACCATCGGACTCGTTAATTCCTGCGCTCATCGCCGCCGTCTGACCGTAATTGCGGCGGAACTTGATGAGCTTCATGTTGGGGTAGATCTGCGCCTGCTCGTTCATAACTTTCCATGAACTATCGGAGCTGCCATCGTCAACGAGTACGATTTCGTAGCGCTTGCCTAGTTTAGAAAGCACATCATGAAGCTTGGCACAAAGAGGCGGCAAGCTTTCTTCTTCATTGTAGACTGCAACTGCGATACTGAGATCGTGCATGTGAATTTCCCGGGTTGAGCGAGATTCTTTTTGGGTTATACTCGGCCGTTGACTTTCCGATATTTCGTAATGAGTGCGTTGGTGGAGCAGTCGTGCGATAATTTAGGCGCCCCCTTGGCGGTGAGTTCTGGAGAAATTTTGGCGGCAAGAACCTTGCCAAGTTGAACGCCCCACTGATCGAAGGAGAAAATGTTCCAAATCACGCCTTGGGTAAAGACTTTGTGCTCGTAGAGGGCAAGTAGCGATCCGAGGATGGCAGGAGTAAGCTTGTCGGCAAGAAGCGTATTCGTGGGGCGATTACCTTCGAACACCTTGTGCGCCACGAGGTTGTCGGGAGTTCCCTCAGCGCGGACTTCTTCTGCTGTCTTGCCAAATGCAAGAGCCTCGGTTTGAGCGAAAAAGTTCGCCATGAGATTGTCATGATGCGTGCCGATTGGGTTGTGCGACTTGCAGAAGCCAATGAAGTCGGCAGGAATAAGCTTGGTGCCTTGGTGGATGAGCTGATAAAAGGCATGTTGTCCGTTGGTGCCAGGCTCGCCCCAGATGACAGGTCCTGTTTGATACTGGACGCGGTTGCCCTGCTGGTCGGTGCTCTTACCGTTGCTCTCCATATCAAGTTGCTGCAAATACGCAGCAAACCGAGCCAGATACTGGTCGTAGGGGAGGATGGCGTAGGATTGCGCATCACAGAGATTGTTGTACACAATGCCCAAGAGCGCCATAATGACGGGCATGTTCTTTTCGAATGGCGCTTCTGCGAAATGGCAATCCATCGCATAGTAGCCGTCTAGCATGGCGTTAAAGTGCTTCGGGCCAATGGCGAGCATCAGGGGGAGACCGATGGCAGAGGGCAACGAGTAACGACCGCCAACCCAATCCCAGAATCCGAACATGTTGGCCGTGTCGATTCCAAACTTCTCCACCTCCTCGGCATTTGTTGAGACAGCCACAAAGTGATTGGCCACAGCCTTCTTGTCTTTGAGTGACTTGAGGAGCCAGGCTCGTGCAGTTTTCGCATTCGTCATCGTCTCCACGGTTGTGAATGTTTTGGAGGCGACGATAAAAAGCGTTTCCTCAGGATCCATGCCGAAGGTTTCTTCTACAAAGTGAGAGGCATCGACATTCGAGACAAAACCAAATCGGAATTTGCGATCCGAGAATGGACGCAACGCCTGAAAGGCCATTGCAGGGCCGAGATCGGATCCGCCAATGCCAATGTTGACAATGTTTCGAATCGGCTTTCCTGTAAATCCGAGCCATTTGCCGGAACGCACACGATTAGAAAATTTGGCCATTCGAGCCAGCACGTCGTTGACGTCGGCCATGACGTCCTTTCCATCGACTTTGATCGGCTTGTTGGAGCGGTTGCGGAGCGCGATATGGAGAACCGGACGGTTTTCCGTTCGGTTGATACGCTGGCCTGTGTACATGGATTTAATGGCATCCTTAAGGCCGCAGCCGCGGGCGAGCGCGCAGAGATCTTTGATCATCTGTTTGGAAACAAGATTTTTCGAGTAGTCAAGTGTGAGCCCACTTGCTTCGACGGTCATGCTCTTCGCGCGATTTTTATCAACGGCAAAGACCTCTCGCAAAGATTTTTTTCGAAAGGTTTCAAATTCAACGCGGACTTTTGTCCATTCAGGTAAGTCAGTGAACATGGTAGGGATCTCTAAAATAGGTGGCTTGATACCACGTGGTATTTAACCATATTGGGCTGTCCAAATCAAGAAGTACCCTAAACGTTACGGTTGATCATGCCCATGAGGTCATCGGCACGCATCACGCCAGTATGGGTATCGGCTTCCACGCCATCCTTGAGTAGAAGTAGCGTCGGAATGTTGCGGATGCCAAAACGAGCCGGAAGATCTGGCGATTCGTCTATGTTGACTTTAACGAACGTCGCTTTCGCGTTGAGCTTTTCTGCAACGGTTTCGAAAATCGGTGTCATCATGCGGCACGGGGCGCACCACGGCGCCCAGAAGTCGATCAGCACGAGGCCTGTGGTGGTTTCGGAATCGAATGTTGCACTGGTGAGTTCTTTGACGAATTCTGATGACATTTCGGTTTCTCCTAATTAAGCGTTAGTTTAGACGATATTGGGTTTGATCACGCGTACGGAGACTTTCTCCAGCTCGCTTGAAAGTTTTTCGAACATGGCCTGGTCTTTGTAGGCGCCGACAATTGCGCCTCCCGATCCGGTGAACTTTGCACTGGCTCCGCAACTACGGGCAACTTGAACCATGCGCAAATTCCCTTCGGAAAGTTTGTAGATTGAAGCCCGGCGGTCGAAATTGGCGTCCATCAGCGATGCGAGTTTCACGGCATCGCCACTTATAAGGCACCCGCGGGCGTCATCGGTGATGTCTGCCCAGAATTTCATCGCATCGACAATTATTTTTTCGCCTGCATGAAAGCGAGCTTTAATATTGTTGTGGAAAACGTCTGAAATCTCGGAGAGGTCTGTGCGATAGGCGATGTAGATTGGTGGGAGTTTTGCAGGATCGAGCGATTCGTAATGGCCATATCCCTGCCTTTCGATGAGACTTTTATCGAAGTCCATATAAACGAGGCCCTCGTAGACTTGGATCACGCGATCCTGAAGGCCTGCGGCAATGCCGAGCTCATATTGTTCGGTATCACGGATGATGTTCGCCAGCTCGGGCTTCGGAATCGTCACGCCGTAGAAGGTCATCAGGGCTCGATAGCATGCCGTGATGATTGCGCTGGAGCCAGCAAGGCCGACGAGATTGGGGATGTTGGATTCGTAGCGTATTGTAAAATTGCGGTCGTCGAGTACAATGCCGTTTGTGTGGGTATAGTCGTGGAAGCTTTTGATTGCGGCTTTCAGAAGACGGATACCGCCGTAGTAGCCAAAAAGCTCGACGTCAAGTGCGAGGTCGTCGATGTTTGCAAAAACAGAGCCGTCGCGCCGAGTCGGCAAAATCTCAAGCTCCGGTGACTCGTAGAGGATCACCGTTGCGGCGAAATTGTCGAACGTAAATGAGATGGTTTTGCCGAAATAACCGTCCGAGGGATTCCCGATGAGCGCTGCGCGTGCGTATGCCTTTGATTTGATGATCATGGATACTCCAGTAATGGGTTTAGGTGATCAGGCCTGCGACTGCAGAGCCGATCATTGGGGCGTCTTCGACGCTGATGATTTCGAAGTTGACGCCTTTGGCACTGAGCGTGGCGCGGAGAAATTCCTCAACGCGGGACTTGAAGAAGGCTGCACGAGTTTTGTAGTATGTAGAGCCGTCGACGGTGATGCATACGGGGTGAAGCTTGTCGTAGCCTGCGCCGGATCGGAGAACTGCAGCAGCCATGTTGGCGGCCGTCAAATTGGCCGCACGGATGAAGAGGGATTCCCCGATCTCAATAAAAACACGGCGATCTTCATCGGTGAACGGAATGCCATCGAGACTGCTGCCTGTGATAAACGGATTGGCTACGAAATCGTCAAAATCCTTTGTGGAAAGACTATCTTGGTTGATAAGGGCCTCAGTAGCAGGTTTCGAGAAAAGTCCATCGGTTGCCGCGCACGTAAGCAGGGTGAGGCCTAAACCACCAATATAAGCACCGGAAATCATTTTTTCGAAACGTCCGACACCTGGGTCTGACGTGGTGGCGTCGAAACGATCATCAAATTCGGATGCTACCGCGCCATTAAAATTCCCCGATTCGATATTGACCACCATGGTGTGAGCGGGATCGAGGTTCTTGACTTTGCTAATGTTTTTGTTGGACTCGATGTAGGCAATGTTGGTCCCCGTTCCGAGAATGAAGCCAACGTAGGAAGAATAACGTCGTGAAATGCCTGCGCTCTTTCCTGCGAGCAGGGTCGCCACAGTGTCGTTGAGGACGCGGATTCCGAGTGTGCGTCCAGTCCTTTTCTCTACGGCATTGGCAATGCCGGAGCCCACCATCTGACCGACGACTCCCGGCGCGGCAATCTGCTTCGTCCAACGTAGCAGTTTGCCATCGAGAGTTGGTGTGATTTCAGTGGCATAGGAAAAGCAGAAACCGACATGATCAGCATCTTGACAAACGGGTTCCAGAAAATCAGCAAATTTGCTGAAGAATTCGTCTACTCCCAGCGTTTCACCCGTAGTGCCAGGCATGGCGTATTTCTTGTAATTCGAGATGTTGGCCTTGCCCGCTGGATCGAATTGGACAACCGCCACCCGCAGATTGGTGCCCCCAGCGTCCAAGACGATGATGGGCGTGTTGGTAGGAACCGTGCGGTTCACATCGACGTAGGCGGGGATCATGGCGAGGGACTGTACTTTACCTTCGAGACCAGCCGTCATTTGTCGATCGAATTCGGCAAGCAAAGCGTTCATGTCAACGTTTGCTGAAAAGCGATACTTCGCGAAAAATTCGGCTACCTTCATGGACACAGAAACTCCTGTAGAAATAAAACCATGCCAAACAGTTTACTTGCAAATGTAGGAAAAGACAAACAAATACTGAACAAATCCTGATGCTGTTTTATGTTCCCTTGTGCCAGTGCCGTCAGGTGTGGTAGAATCAGGGCGTTTTCGATGAACAGGACAGGCAGGAG
Source organism: uncultured Lentisphaerales bacterium (assembly GCA_964618405.1). GTDB lineage: Bacteria > Verrucomicrobiota > Kiritimatiellia > RFP12 > UBA3636 > JBBQIY01. The sequence continues at coordinate 16,156 of CAZUAY010000016.1, read as the reverse complement.
CCACCCACAATGATAGACAAGCCACTCATTACTGACGATTTTATATTAGAGACAGATTCAGCACGGACACTCTTCCATGACTATGCGGAAAGAATGCCGATTGTCGACTATCATTGTCATCTCTCACCGAAAGAAGTAGCAGAGGATGTTCGGTGGAGTAATCTCGCTGAGCCTTGGCTTGGTGGCGACCATTACAAATGGAGGGCGATGCGTTCGAACGGCATCGAAGAGCACTTTATTACGGGTGATGCACCCGATCGTGAAAAGTTCCAGAAGTTTGCGGAAACTATGCCTTACTTGCTCCGCAATCCGATGTACCACTGGTCTCATCTCGAACTGGCTCGCTACTTTGGCATCGACGATATCGTGCTATCTGGCGAAACGGCTCAAGAAGTCTGGGATCGCACCTCGGAGCGCTTGAAGGCACCCGAATTCTCCGCACGTGGCTTGATGAAGATGAGCAATGTGCAAGTCGTCTGCACAACCGACGACCCCATTGATTCGCTTGAATATCACGCCGCAATTTCTGCAGACTCTTCGTTTCCCGTGAGAGTCCTACCAACCTGGCGTCCAGATAAGGGCTTTAACATCGGCAATCGCATCGCTTGGAACGCTTGGCTTGACAAACTGGAAAAGGCGTCAGACGTATCGATTTCAGATTTCGATGAATTCATGAATGCGCTGAAGAAGCGACATAACTTTTTCAGTTCACATGGTTGCAAAATTTCCGACTATGGGTTGGAGACAATTTATGCCGAAACTTGCACCGAAGCTGAGGTGAAGGGTATCTTTGCAAAGGTGCGCGGCGGCACCGATGCGAGTGCAGTCGATAGGCTTAAATTTAAATCACACATGCTGTTTCGTTGCGGTATAATGGACGCGGAGAGCAATTGGACGTGGCAGCTCCACTACAATGCACTGCGCAATAACAATACAAAAATGTTTCAAGCTCTCGGTCCTGATACGGGTTTTGATAGTATCGGCGATTGGCCGGTTGCACAGGCGCTTTCGCGTCTTCTGGACAGCCTTGAACTTGAGAATAAACTCCCGCGCACCATCCTTTACTCGCTTAATCCACGTGACAACGAACTTCTCGGCTCGATGATCGGCAATTTCCAGTCAGCACCAACGCCTGGCAAGTTGCAACTCGGTAGCGGCTGGTGGTTTAACGACCAGAAGGATGGCATGGAGCGGCAGATTGAAGCACTTTCACAACTGGGGCTCTTGCATCGGTTTGTGGGCATGTTGACCGACAGCCGTTCGTTGCTTAGCTACACACGCCACGAATATTTTAGGCGCATTCTGTGCAATATCCTTGGAAACGATATTGAAAAAGGGCTCGTGCCTAAGGACTTCAAGCTTGTTGGCAGTATGGTTTCCGATATCTGCTATAATAATGCGATGCGTTATTTCGGTTTTTAATTGAAGCCAGGACGATTCAAATTTAAAAAAAACGATTCTAGATTCTAGAAAAGAGAAAGGTGGCGTACTATCAACGCACAAGAGACATCAAATAAAATAGTCGAGATATTGCAAGATCGAAAAGCCGAAGACCTGAAGGTGTTCGACGTGACGGGGAAATCTACCTTGGCTGATATCATTATTGTAGCATCGGCAAATTCGTCTCCGCATCTCAAAGCGTTGGCCGGAACGGTGCAGCGTGACATGAAAAAGGCTGGCGATAACTCGGTCCGCGTCTCGGGCGACTCCGAGAGCGCATGGATCGTGCTAGACCTGTACGACGTCATCGTGCATCTATTCCTCCCCGATGCGCGAGAATATTACGATATCGAGTCTCTCTGGCTGAAGTAATGAGCGTAAAGCCGAAATTCCGTCATAGGCTCGAATACCGTTTCGTCAAAACTCTTGGGGCTTTGCTTACTGCATTGCCTTATCGGTGGGCGCTAGCGGTAGCCTTTGTGGTTGGCAAAATTGCGTATTGGCTTGCGACTAAAAGACGGCACGAGGCTGCAAGGCGCGTGTGGCTTGTCTTTGGTGAATCCCTTTCCGCAAGAGACGTCAAACGAATTTGCTGGCTTTCTTTTCGGAATACGGTTTTCAACGCTGTCGAGATGTTGAGGGTCGGCAAATTTAATCTTGCCGATCTGCAAGAAATGATGCCGGAGCTGGAGCAGACCATCGAGAAACTACGTGCCGTTATGGTCAAAGCCGAAGGGCGGGGGCTGATCCTCGCCTTGCCGCACATGGGGAACTGGGATCTTGCGGGTTCCGGATGCTATCTGTCCGGTCTCCCTATTTTTAGTGTGGCTGGTAAACAGCGGAATGTGTTGATGAATGATTTGATCAACAAGCAACGTTCCGGACACGGCATGGATATCATCGAGCGGGGGAGTGGGACGCTTCGACAAATCATGACACGGATTCGGTCGGGTCAGATCTTTGCAATCCTGCCCGATACGCGGTCGTTTACGCCCGATATCATGGTGCCATTCTTAGGTGGCGCCGCAAATTTGGCGCGTGGCATGGCGTCGTTTGCCTATTCTGCCAAGGTGCCTGTCGTTCCCATCATGATCCGCAGGAAGGGGTGGAGTCATTTCACCCTTGAAGTCCACGATGAAATCTGGCCGGACTTGATGGTCGATAAGGACACCGAAATTAAGCGAATCACCGAGGAGGTGATCTCGAAAATCGACACGGCCATTCATGCAACACCTGAGCAGTGGTTTTGGTACAACAAGCGCTGGGTTCTCGATCCCGTTATCATGGAGCCTGTGAATGCCAAGACGGAAACGCAAACGAATTCTACAAAATAAAATTAGGAGTAACTATGGACTACAAAGTTAAAGACATCAATCTTGCAGGATGGGGCAGGGCAGAGATCGACATCGCGGAGCATGAGATGCCCGGTCTGATGGCGACGCGCGCGAAATACGGTTCGGAGAAACCGCTGGCAGGCGCTCGCATCACGGGCAGCCTTCACATGACCATCCAGACAGCCGTGCTGATCGAGACGCTCCAGGAACTCGGCGCAGAAGTCCGTTGGGCCTCGTGCAACATTTTTTCGACACAAGACCATGCCGCAGCAGCCATTGCTGCTGGCGGGACACCGGTCTTCGCCTGGAAGGGCGAAACGCTTCGTGAATATTGGGATTGCACCCTTGACGCGTTGACGTGGGCGGGCGAAACAGGTCCTGAATTGATCGTCGACGATGGGGGTGATGCCACGCTAATTCTGCACATGGGCTACAACGCCGAGAACGATCCATCGACCCTCGATGGCGAAGTAGAGAGCGAAGAGGCAGGAATCTTACGCGACGTCATTCGCGAGCGCATCAAGGCGATGCCGGGTTTCTTCCATCGGGCGGTTGCGTGCTGGAAGGGTGTTTCTGAAGAGACCACAACAGGCGTGCACCGCCTTTACAAGATGGCTGAAAAGGGCGAGTTGCTCGTTCCCGCTATCAACGTGAACGACGCCGTTACGAAATCAAAATTCGATAATATCTACGGATGTCGTGAGTCCCTTGTCGACGGCATTAAGCGCGCGACGGACGTGATGGTCGCTGGAAAAATTGCGTTCGTCTGCGGCTACGGCGATGTCGGCAAAGGCTGTGCAGAGATTTTGAAAAATCACCGCGCACAAGTCTGGGTTTCCGAGATCGACCCGATCTGCGCCCTGCAGGCTTGCATGGCAGGATACAAGGTTACGACTGTGGAAGACGCGCTTCCCCATGCGAACATTTTCGTCACGACGACGGGTGTTTGCGACATCATCACCGCTGAGCACATGTCGAAGATGCGCGATCAGACGATCGTCTGCAACATTGGTCACTTCGATGACGAAATCCAAGTTGCCAAGCTCAAGGCTTGGCCGGGCGTTGTACATACAAACATCAAGCCACAGCTCGACAAGTTTACCTTTCCTGATGGACATTGCATCTACTTGCTGGCGGAAGGCCGGCTCGTCAACTTGGGATGTGCGACGGGGCATCCTAGTTTCGTGATGTCGTGCTCCTTCACGAATCAAGTACTCGCACAGATGGATCTGTGGAGCGGTGGTCGGGAGCCAGGCGTGTACATGATCGATAAGAAGCTAGACGAGGAAGTCGCAAGGCTCCATCTCGGGCAACTCGGCGCGAAGCTGACGCAGCTCACAGAGCGTCAGTCGAAGTATGTCGGCATTCCAGTCGATGGCCCATATAAAGCTGACGCCTACCGCTACTAGTCATTTGGATGTGCGGCAACTTCAGGTGCCGCACACCGATGGAGAAGGGCGCTGGAATAGGCTAGAGCCTCTACTCGCTCGTACGCTTCAATCTTGTTAATCTTGTAACCCTGTCAAAAACTCGTGATGAAGAAAAATCAGTCAGTAAAAGTCCGTGCTGGATATTATCGCGCTTTTAGTGCCGGTGTGGCAGTGTGTGAACTCTGCCCCCGAAATTGCTTTATCGAACGGGGTAAAACTGGCGCTTGTGGCGTTCGAACCAATGTCGACGGCACGCTTATCGCAGAAACGTATGGACGCACAGCTGCTCTGCAGGTAGACCCGATTGAAAAGAAACCACTGGCGTGGTACCAGTCAGGGACGAAGACGTTTTCAATTGGAACGTATGGTTGCAATTTTACGTGTAAATTCTGTCAGAACGATCAGCTTTCTCGCGCTGGCGCAGCGCGTGAACGCAAGTTGAAATATATTGCCCCTGCTGACCTTGTTGACCTCGCACTAAACGCAGGGTGTAGCTCCGTGGCTTTCACCTACAATGAACCGACGGTTTTTTTCGAGTACATGGTTGATATTGCGAAGCTCGCTCGCAAAGCGGGTTTGGGTACAGTGCTCGTGAGTAACGGTTACATCAGCGCAGAACCGCGTGCTAATCTGTATCCGTTGATCGATGCCGCCAACATCGACATCAAAGCCTTTTCGGATGATTTCTATTCATCAATTTGTGGCGGTAAACTTCAGCCTGTTTTGGAGAGCTGCCGCTATTTTAAGCAGGTTGTTGGCGGGCATCTCGAAATCACGAACTTGATTATTCCGAATCGCAATGATTCACCTGAAATGATTCAGGCGCTTCTCGACTGGATTGGAACCGAGCTAGGTAAGGACACACCGATACATTTCAACGCTTATTTCCCGACAGGAGGCTTTAACGAGCCTCCAACGCCTACCGCCACGATTTATCGTGCGGAAATGATGGCGAAGCAATCCGGTTTTACCCGAGTTAAGATCGGAAATTTGACTAGCAAACGGTAGGGAGCTAACGTGAAACTTTATCTTGGGGTCGATGCAAGCACACAGGGCATCAAAGTCCTTGTAATCGGCGCAGAGTCGATTGTCGCTGAGGCAAGTGTCAATTTCGGAAAAGACTTGCCAGAGTTTGCTTCGCCGAATGGCTATCTAACGAATTCAGATCCAACAATTTTTCATGCAGACCCCCACATGTGGGTTGAGGCCTTGCATCTCGTATTGAGAAAGCTTGCCGACACAGGGATCAAGCTGAACGACGTTGTAGGAATTTCAGGCTCAGGACAGCAGCATGGCTCGGTTTATCTCGATGGAAATTTTGAGCTCACGCGGTCGACATCGCCGATCTGGATGGATCGTTTAACTTCGGCGGAGTGTCGAGAGCTTGATGACCGTTTTGGTGAGCGACTCCGCCGCGAGACGGGAAGTCCCGCTATCGAACGGTTCACAGGCCCGCAGATCCGTAAGTTCTACAAAACAGATTCGGCGTTATATCGTCGCACGAAATTCATCCATCTCGTTAGCAGTTTTCTGTGCTCAGAAATGATTGGCCATTCGGCTCCGATCGACTATGGTGATGGTGCGGGAATGAATCTTCTCAATCTGCGAACCTTGTCTTGGGACTCTGAAATCGCGGAATTTACAGCACCGGGCCTTTTAGCGAAACTTCCGAAGGCTGTTGCCTCCTCGACCCTTGCAGGCGGGCTTTCGCCTAAGTTTGCCCAGTATGGGCTGAAGGTGGGGACGCCGGTTGTCGTCTGGTCTGGTGACAACCCGAACAGTCTTGTTGGCACGGGGGCTTCGACACCTGGGGTCGCTGGAATCAGCCTCGGCACAAGCGATACGTTTTTTGCCGCGATGCAGGATTTTAAAACGGACCCTGCTGGTTGCGGTCATGTGTTCGGCAATCCTGCTGGGGGCTTTATGAGTCTCATTTGCTTTACGAACGGGTCGCTTGCCCGGGAGCGGATGAAAGAGCAGTGCGGTGTCGACTGGAATTTCTTCGACAATGAGGCGTTAGCACTCACGGTATTTGGTAATGGTGGCAAGATGATGTTGCCGTACTATCAGCCAGAATCGACGCCTCTCGTCTTAAAGCCGGGGGTAAAATTTAACTTTGAAAACGAATTGCCTGCAGTGAAGATCCGTGCTTTGCTTGAATCGCAAGCGTTGTCGATGCGGCTGCATTCCGCGTGGCAGGGTGAGGACTTTACCCGCATTCGCGTGACGGGCGGGGCATCGAAATCGCGTGGATTTCGCCAAGTTTTGGCCAATGTTTTCCAAGCTGAAATCGAGACGATTTCAGTTTCGAATTCGGCTGGACTCGGTGCTGCCATGCGAGCTGCCAACGCAGTTGGCGGTTTGTCGTTCGACACGCTTTCAGAACGTTTTTGCAAGGCGAGCGAGATCATTCAGCCTGATCGCTCGCTTAAGGGGACTGCTGACTCGATGCTTGCTGCTTTCGCGGCGTTTGAGTTAAGCGGGCTGCTATCGATTTAGTTTTAGATACGATTACAAGATTGATGTTTATCGCTTTGCAGTCTATCATCCATTGAGTTTGTCGAGGCTTTCATCGGCACCGAAGACGACAAGCAAATCATCGTCTTGCAGGGTTTCTTGGCCCGTGGTGATGATGGTTTGTCGTGGTCCTTTGCCGCCTTCAGTAGATCGTTTAATCGCCAGAACGGTGATTCCATAAGACTGGCGCACGGAGGCTTCGATGAGCGTCTTGCCAACGGCTGCGTGTGGCACGGAAACTATCCCGTTGCTATCTCAAAGAGATCGACGGGTGATCGTGAGATGAGCGATTTGGCGAGCCGAAAGGCGCGGTCTCGGTCGGGATAGACGACGATGTCTGCACCGATTCTTTCCAGCACGCGACCATGGAGATCTGACGATGCTTTTGCAATGACTTTTTTGATCTTGAGATCTTTGCAGTTGATCGTCGCCAGCGTGCTAGATTCCAGCGAGGACGAGATGGCGACCACGGCGACATCCGAGTCGGCGAATCCAGAGGATAGCAAGATTTCTGGATTGGTTCCGTCGCCATGCACCGCGCGGATGGTGGAGTCTGCAAGAGATTGCACGACATCCCAGTTGCGATCCACCAACGTAACATCAACATGATTGGCCGTTAAGCTCTCTGCGAGCGTCATACCGAAACGACCACCACCAATAATACCAACTTTTAGCTTTTTCATGGTTTATCCTATAATTACATTTTCTTCCGGATAGCGTTTTGCAGGTCCGGATTGATGTCGCGACATGGTGAGCGCTAAGGTCATGGGGCCGAGTCGCCCCAGAAACATGCAGACGACAATGAGAAGTTTTCCGACGAGGGTCAGGGTCGCCGTCACGTCAAGCGAGAGGCCCGTTGTTGTGTAGGCTGAAACGATTTCGAAAAACAGTGCGAACATAGATGTACCGGATTGTTCCTCGGTAACGGATAGGATGAGGAATGTTACGCTGATAATCGTCACGCTCAAAATGACGATCGAAATTGCATTCCTCACCACGCGTTTCGGAATAGAGCGAAATCGAATCTCGGTGTCTTGTTTTTTTTGAATGATATCGCGTATAGTTGCATACAGCACCGCCGCTGTTGTCACTTTGATGCCGCCGCCAGTGGAACCAGGAGCGGCACCGATGAACATCACGATCATGGTGACGATGAGCGAGCCATTACGCAAGGACGATGTCGGAATGGCCGCGAATCCAGTCGTACGCGCTGTGGCGGTTTGAAAAAGAGCGCCGAGGATTTTTTCGCCGAATGGAAGGTTTGAGAAACCGTTAGACCATTCCAATGCCAAGATCACGAGCGTACCGACAACGAGGATCAAACCTGTCGTTTTGAGAACGATGTGCGAGTGCAGGGACAGGCGTTTGCGTTTGTGATTCGATTTCCGTGACGGCCACTGACTCAAGACATTTGTGTGAACAATAAATCCAATGCCTCCCATGATCATGAGTGCCAGAAGGGGAAACAAGATGTAGGGATCGCTCGCAAAGCGGCACATACTTGTAGAGTCGATTGTGAACCCTGCATTGCAAAACGACATGACTGACATAAAGACCGCATGTGGAATTGCTTTCCCTAGTGCGTAGCCATACGCTTCGTGCAGCCGCCATGCAATCACGGACGCCCCGAGGATCTCCCATGAAAATGTAAAAAGAAGTGTGCTACGAATAATTCGTGCTACATTCGAGACGGTGTCTTCTCCGAGCGTGTTCATGATGACGCGTTCTTCAGAGAGGGATAAACGCCGACCCATGACGATGAAGAAAAACGTGCCGACGGTCATGATTCCAATTCCACCGAGTTCAACGAGCAGGAGCATGACGGTGAGACCGAACCCAGTGAGGGAGGCACCAATGCCAACGGGGTCTAGTCCCGTTACGCACGTTGCGCTTGTTGCCAGAAAAAAAGCGTTGGTCGAAAAATGCCATTGGCCATCGGTATTCGAGAAGGGGAGGGCAAGAAGAATCGTGCCGATGAAGATTGCACAGGCAAAAGCGGCAACCAGGGAACGCTGCGGCGGCATTGACGCAGCACGGGCACGAATTTTAGCTCGCATTTAGTGAAGTCCTCTCATGGTATACGTGACTTTTCCGTTTCCGAGCAGAGCGGAGGCCGCTTTCATGAAGTTTTCGTCTGGCAGTACGTAAAGATCCTGTGAGACGGACATGGTGACCCAAGTTTTGTCTCTAAGTTCAAGCATGACCTGCGTTGGCGTTCGTCCTGGATGCTTCTCAAGCAGAGATTTGACTTCACTAAATCCCTCAGAGGAGAACTTGGCGGCATCAACCATGAGGGTTACCGAACTGGCGAGGCATGCTGGGACTCTTTCAATCGCCATGTAGTCGACGATGGTGATGCTCGGCTCGTTCTTCCAGCCTGGCCCTATTTCAGCCGTGAAGTGCATCGTGCAACCCTTCGAGAGGAGTTCGCGGGGGTTATCGGGGTCACCAATCAGTTTTCCGAGATCTCTTCCGAAAATCATAAAACTAAATTTAGTCTCGGCATCTTCAACATTGACCGAGCACATCTTTTGGTCTTTTTTGTCGAAGCGGTAAGTCACGTCTCCAACAAAGGCGCAGAACATAACCTTGTCTGGCTTTGGGCGTTTTTTCCATTTGTCCGCGCTGCCTGCAGTATCGGGATTGCTTTTTGCCCTTTCGTCTGCAAGTTTTTCACCCAGTGCCGTCAACTTTGCCTCGACCTCTGCCAGAGAAGAAAACTTCGCGGTGATCGTCCGGTATTTAGTAATGGGATGCCCAGACATATAGATGCCGAGTAGATCTCTCTCAGCGGTAAGCAGCTCGACACGCGGCATCGGTGGAACCGCATTGTTAATGAGTTCGACCTCCTCTTGCTGTCCTGAATCGTCCTCCCACATATCGAACATAGAGGCTTGCCCAGCTTCTTTATCCTTGCGCGCCGTGATGGCGCGTTGCAGGGCCTGAGGCAATTCTTGGAGCAGCGCCGCACGATGAAATCCGAGAAAATCAAAAGAACCGCAGCGTATCAGTGAATCGATGGCTTTCTTGCTGATCGACGTATCGATTCGTTCAAGGAAATTGGAGAATCCTTTGTAGAGCCCGTTCTTTTTTCGTTCGGCTACAATCGACTCTGCGGCCCCTAGGCCTACCCCCTTGATTCCTGCAAGGCCATAGCGAACGCCAACGGTCTTGCCGTCAGGCAGAGTCTCAGGAATGAAGATGGTGGCAGATAGATTGACGTTCGGCGCGAGCACCTCGTAGCCCATCGCGGCGGCTTCGTTAATAAAGATCGGCATCTTGTCAAAGTTACCAATTTCTGAGGAGATCTGTGCGCACATGTATTCTGGTGCAAAATGGGCTTTGAGATAACCGGTTTGGTAGGCAATATACGCATAGCAAACGGAGTGCGACTTGTTGAAAGCGTATTGGGCAAAAGCCTTCCAGTCATTCCAGATCTTGTCGATCGTTTTCTCCGCATCCTCATTGTTCTTGCAGTGCCGCATGAATTCGGGGTTCGCCAAACAGCCCGCGACGAACTTTGTTTTCATTTTGTTCATCGTTTCCACGTCCTTCTTGCCCATCGCCTTGCGGAGGGTATCGGACTGGCCTCGCGTGAAGTTTCCGAGCGATCGGGAGAGGAGCATGACTTGCTCCTGATAGACCGTGATGCCGTAGGTTTCCTTCAGGTACGTTTCCATCATCGGATGGTCGTAGCTAATATTCTCACGCTCCTGCTTTCGTTCGATGTACTGCGGGATATACTGCATGGGGCCGGGACGGTAAAGCGCGTTCATGGCAACGAGATCTTCAAGACGATTGGGCTGAAGGGCTCGAAGATGCTTCTTCATTCCATCCGATTCGAACTGGAATGTGCCGGTTGTATCACCTCGGGAGAAGAGCTCAAACGTCTCTTTGTCATCGAGAGGAATCGCATCAATGTCGATGTCAAGTCCACGAACTTCTTTAATCGCAGCGAGGCAGTCTTTGATGACAGTCAACGTTTTTAAGCCGAGCAAGTCCATCTTCAGAAGACCAATCGATTCTACGAAATGGCCGTCATATTGCGTCGTTAAAAGTGAATCATCTTTGGTGGGCATCACGGGGATCGTTTCCGTGAGCGGATCGCGACTAATGATAATCCCGCAGGCGTGGATGCCAACGTTTTTGGAGGTGCCTTCAAGAATCATCGCGAGATTCAAGATTTTTTTCGTGAGTGCCGTACCGTTATTAAATTCGTTTCGGAATTCGGCACTTCCTTTCAGTGCATCGGCCATCGTAATTTTCGGCGTCTCGGGTATGAAGGCCGCAAGCCGGTTTGATTCCGGTATATCGACATTGAACACGCGCGCGACATCTTTGATGCAACTCTTCGGCGCCATGCTACCAAAGGTTACGATGTGCGAGACGCGGTCTGCTCCATATTTTTGGGTAATCCAGTCCAGAACGCTTTGTCGCCCAGCATCGTCGAAGTCAATGTCCATATCGGGCATTGAAATACGATCTGGATTCAAAAATCGTTCAAACAACAAATGATATTTGATCGGATCAATGTTGGTGATGCCAAGGCAGTAGGCCACCACGCAGCCGGCAGCCGAGCCTCGACCGGGGCCCACGATAACCCCCATTTTTCTAGCGGCGGCGATGAAATCTTGTACGATGAGAAAATAGCCAGGAAAGCCCATGGATTGGATGGTTTGCAGCTCGAACTCGATTCGTTCGCTGACCTCCGTGGGGATTCCTTCCGGCCAGCGCTTTGCTGCGCCGATCAGCGTCAGATGCTTCAGGTAATCCAGCTCGAATTTGATGCGTCGTACTCTTTCTACGCCACCTTTCGTGTTACCGCCAAGCGTTTCGAAGCTTTTTCCGAATTCTTTTTCGAGAGTTTCTTTGGGGAACTTGAGGGCGTAGTCTGTCTCGTCAGCAAAGTCTTTCGGAATCGGAAAGACGGGCATGATGGGTTTTGAATCGAGTTTATACTCCTCGATCTTGTCGGCAACTTTCAGGGTGTTTGCAATTTGCTCTAGGTTGTCTGGTAAATTGCGCGCCATTTCGTCGTAAGACTTGAACCATTCCTCTCGCGTGTAACGAAGGCGTTCGACGTCCTCAACTTTTTTTCCCGTATTCAGGCAGAGCAGGACATCGTGCGCTTCTGCATCGTCTTTCATCAAGAAATGGACATCGTTGGTGGCAATGACCTCGATGCCCAGTTTGGCACCGAGCGCGAGAACCTCTCGGTTGGCGACGAGTTGGCGGTCATAAACCTCGCGATTGATTTTATTCTGGTATTCAGGTGCCAGTCCGGGGTCTTTTGCCTTGTGAAGCATGATCTCCAGATAGAAGTCATCTCCAAAAAGATTTTTATACCACAACGCTGATTTTTCAGCTTCCTCATGATTTCCGTTGAGTAGCAAACGCGGGATTTCGCCTCCGATGCAGGCCGAGGAGGCGATCAGGCCTTCATGATACTGCTCGAGCAATGGCTTATCGATTCGTGGTTTGCCGTAGAATCCCTGCGTGTGGGCCAGTGAAATAAGTTTGACGAGATTCTTGTAGCCAACGAAATTTTTGGCCAGCAAGACAAGGTGGTGGCCGGACAAAGCAGTCTTCTCGGTATGCAGTTCCGTGGCCACGTAGGCTTCACAGCCCAAGATCGGCTTAATTCCTACTTTGCAGCAAGTCTGGTGGAAAAGCTTGACACCGTACATGTTGCCATGGTCGGTGATGGCACACGCGGGCATGTTGAGCGCCTTAGCGCGTTTGACAAGCTTGTCGATTTGGCACGCGCCGTCGAGGAGGGAGAAGGTGGTGTGGAGATGAAGATGAACAAAATTTTGCATGGGTAGATCCGGTTGCTGTCCTCAAACAGCAGAAGAATGAAGCCGTTGTTAGCGTGCCCTGCATGATAGCATACTTCTAAAAAATATGCCTGAGTTTCGACGAAACTATTTTCGAGATACTCAGCGCCGTCTCGAAAGATTCTACAATACGCAGCATTTTTAAGAGGTTGAATCGCTCTGGGGTGCTGTGCGCGGCCGAACCGCCCACGCTTCTTGGCTTCGCGAACAGCGGTTAATGATCGTTTGTAGTGCTTCGGCGGTTTCTTGCGCCAGACGCGGCATCGAAAAGCAGTGCTCAACACTTCGGCGTGCCTCGGTTCGAACGGCATCCGCTTTTGCACCGGTTTTAGAAAGAAGAAGGGTGGTTTTCTCGGCCATCTCCGCCGCGTTGTGGTAGAGGTAGGCGGCATTAGAAAAAGCGGCAATTTCGGGATTGGCCCCTGTGTCGGGGATCACGACGGGTATTCCGCAGGCCAGTGCGTCGAGAACAAGAATGTCAAAGGCAGGCTGCGGACTACCGTGGATAAAGACAAGGATTGAAAAATCTCGAAGAAAGGGTTGCAGTTTCTCGCTAGTCTGTGGCAGCGTCTCCACCTTGCCCCCCGCTTCAAAAATGCTTTTGTGGTTTTCAAATCGATGCAGCACGTCTCGCTCTACAGCCACTCGAATGGGGATACTTTTCGCTCCAACGCATCGTCGGAGCGTTGAGATCGCAAGCGAGGCATTCATTTCGTTCCCAGCCGGTTCGCCTCGAACAATCACGCCTATGACCGGTGTTTCGGGAGAAGCGGTAACGGGGAAGTCATCGATGTAGAGCCCGGGATGTACCGCCCTGATTGCCGAATCCGGTACGCCTAATCGGTTTCGAATGCGTTCGGCGTGAAAATGGCTGATGGAGAGAAACCCATCGGCATCGCCCACAACGCTTCGCAATTTGGTCAGGAGAATAATGCCTTCGGGACCTCGAATGTGAGCAATATCTTCAAATTCCGAGTTCATGGCGCACGCCACAGGAACGCGGATTTTGTTCTTCAGCATGGAGGCCATTCCGAGCAAAAACGGAGTTGAAAGCAAGATGATGTCTGGCTTTTTTTGCTGTAACAGCCATTGGCAGAGGTTCTTCATTTCTGCCACGAGCGGTCCGTTACGTCCGTCGAGGGCGTCTTTGATAAATTCAGAAAAACGCCGCGGTGAGCCGAGAACATGTTTGGCGATTTTGCGTCGCAAGCCTGGTTTATCGAGTTGTCGCCAAAGCCATTCTGGTGCGTGTTCTGCTAAATACGGGAAACAATGATGTGAATAGATGCGGACGGCACCACCGAACACAGGAATTTCCTCTGCTCGCGCACCTTCATCTTTGCCAGGAGTCAGCGGAAAAAGCAGCGGGAGAAATAGGACGTCGTGTCCGAACCATCTCAGTTCGGCCACGAGTGCTTGTTCCCGAAGGCTGTTTTTTTCGAAGAACGGCCCGGCAGGACCCGGGACTATGTATACGATCCGCATGATTCATGATTTACGGAACTATACAATTAGCCCGCTGCGATTGCTTCGGTTGGGCAGGAACTGGTGCAGCTTCCGCAGTCAACGCAAGCCTCGGGGTCGATAAAGGCGAATTCGCCTACTTTTGTAATTGCCTCTACGGGGCATGTGGGAATACAGGCTTCGCAACCGATACATTTTGTCTCATCTACAATGTGTGCCATGATAACTTTTCCTTGGTTTCTATCGTGTAACTCAACCTCAGCGATTTGCCGATGTCGTTTACGTTAAGTAAGATCGAAAATTATACAATAAATCATAGGAAATTTCAAGCCGCTCGAAAAGCTGAATCGACCCCAATCTCTGCATCGTCTCTGCGCTTTGAGCTGGGCGGATTTCTGACCGCTTTACGCCTTCAAGAAAATAGACTGATAACCCATTGTCAATCAGTCATTATGCTGACGCTCCCGTTCACGCCATGAGGAGATGTCTGGCAAAGCAGTTGCCGCGCCAGTCGGGAAGCGTAGCAAAGTCGGTCATCTCGACATTAAACGCCGTCAGGTCGATTTCTGCTGAGGACAGTGCTACCACTTGCCCTTCCGTTCCGATGGTGAAATAGTCAACATGGCTTTGAAAGCCACTTTGGGATGCAGTAAGGAGCCTAGAAGCTACAAGCTTATAATCGTGTCCAAAGTCTATGGCACAACAGTCTAATTCGCGAACTGTCCGTCAAAGGCGATGTTGCTACGTTCGAAGTCAATCTTACGGACGAATGCCGCCGACTCTTTGGCACCGTGGAAGCGTTCCATGCGCGAATCTTCCCATTCAACAGAGAGCGGACCGGTGTAGTTGATGTCATTTAGCGCAACAATGATACGCTCAAAATCGATGTCGCCATGACCCGGAGAGCGGAAATCCCAGTAGCGGCGGGGATCACCAAATTCTGTGTGGCCGCCGAAGACGCCGACCGTGCCATCACCCTTGCCCCACCAAGCATCCTTGATGTGCGCGTGGAAAATTCTATCCTTGAAGGTGTACAAGAATTTGACGTAGTCGATGCCCTGATAACCGAAGTGCGAGGGGTCGTAGTTGAAGCCGAATGCAGGGTGGTTATCGACAGCGTCAAGCGCACGCTGTGACGAGGCGATATCGAAGGCGATTTCCGTTGGATGCACTTCGAGAGCGAACTTGACGCCACATTCGCCAAAGCAATCGAGAATAGGCGTCATGATCTTTGCAAATTTTTTGTAACCTGCATCGATCATGCCCGGCAGCACGGGTGGGAAGGAGTAGAGGAGATGCCAAATCGGTGAGCCGGTGAAGGCTGTAACGACGTCAACACCGAAATTCTTGGCAGCTTTAGCGGCATCCTTCTGATGTTTTACTGCCCATTTCGCCATGGCCTTATAATCGCCCTTGTATTTCGCTGGGGCGAACTGCGCATGACGCTCGTCGAGGTTGTCGCAGGTCAATTGACCGGAAATATGGTTTGAAATGGCGAAACAGTCCAAGCCGTTAGCGGCTAAAAAAGCGCGTTTGTCTTCGCAGTAGGATTTGCTTTTGACAGCTTTGTCGATATCAAAATGATCGCCCCAAGAGGCAAGTTCCAAGCCATCGTAGCCGAGTGCCTTCATTTTTGGGGCGAGTTCCGATAAGGGCAGATCGGCCCATTGACCTGTGAATAGTGTGACTTTGCGTGCCATGACAATCTCCTTTAGCATTCAAGTTTGCGATGCGTTGAACCGTACAGCGCATCACAGTAAACATGAGCTGGATTCTACACCAATGCGAACTCTCCTGCAAGACTTTGGATCAGACTTAGGATCTCATGCCTTAAAACTAAATTGATGTTTTCCTACTTTTCCATCGCAAGTTCAATTCCCTCTTCTAATGAGGTGTCGAGTACGAGTCTCTTTCCCTGAATACGAGTACGCAATCGAGGCTGTCGTGAAGAAGCTGGTTTGGGGCCTCGCTTTTAATTCGAATACGCTATGCGGAGCAGGGTGGGGCGAAGCTGTCCCAGCGAGCCGTTTGTTTAAAATTAGCCGAAGCTGATCTCTGTATTTTTCGAAGGATGAGGTGCAAAGGTTTTTTCTTCGGCATCGTTTCGAAGCATGAGGAGAGACGGCTTGTCGGG
>CAZUAY010000015.1:0-25263 GCA_964618405.1 uncultured Lentisphaerales bacterium | reverse complement strand
GTTATGGGCTTGGCTTGCAGTCGGGTTCCCGGCATGGATTTCTCCCGTCACGGTGCCAGGAGGATTGAATCCCGCGTAAGTAGCCCCCGGACTTACGCCGAGGTCTCCGTCAACAATCGTGTTGCCGGTGCTGGTCACCGTCGTGCCACCAAGAACCGCAAAGCTTGAGGCGGTGCCCCAGGAGATGCTCGTGGCTTTCGCTGTGCAAGCAATTAAGATTAGAGCGGCTGCGAGTTGTAATGCGTTTGTTTTCATGTATGTACCCTTTTTGTGTTTGGTAACTGCTGTCGCCGAACTGTTCAACGACGGCAATCCAGTACTTTAGCATTTCCAATTGGATGAATAGTATGGGGTTTACCCCCCAACCGGCGGTAGGGCTTTACCCCATTTTTAAAAGCGGCACGATGTGTGACTCTAACGGAGCAATGATGTTTCCGAGGAACGTCGTACCGGCTAGGGTAGCGGAATTTCCGGCCTGGAAGAAGACAGTCACCGAACCGCGGAGGTTGAGGCGTTCCCCATGGGGTGCTCGCGGCTATTGAAGCGCACCTAGGTAGGGTTATACCCTATAGAGAAGCGTGGCAGGATGGCGTACCTTATCACCTGCTACAGAGAGGTCTTTCATGGCCGAATTGTCGAAAGGAAGCAAAAAATGAAAACAAGTAAGATATTATGTGCCCCAGAAACTGCGGTACGTGCATCGCTGTCAGTCGGTTTACCCGCATGGGGACTGAACAGATTTAAACAGGTTGTGACGGGTCTGCTTCTCGGAGCGGCTTTGATGGCAACACCTGCTGCGCGAGCTGGGAATCCGGAGCTGCCGGTTGATCTCCTCAGTGCTGGGGATTTTGTGATTTTGGCGAAAACTGGAATCAGCACGGTTCCCTATTCTGATATTACCGGTGATATGGGCGTGAGTCCGATTGATCGAACTGCCATCACTGGCTTTTCGTTGATCATGGACGGCTCCAGTCAGTTTTCAACATCTGCTCAAGTTACCGGAAAAATCTATGCGGCTGACTATGCGACTCCGACGCCGAGTATGATGACGACGGCGATCGCAGATATGGAAACGGCCTTCACGGACGCTGCCGGACGAAGTATTCCCGACACGATCAACTTTGGTGCTACTGCCGGGTCAGATCGAGACATTGGTGGGCTTACGATGTATCCTGGACTCCATAAATGGAGCACAGGAGTTTTAATCAGTACAGACGTTACGCTTGATGCCCAGGGCGATCCGGCAGCCATCTTTATCTTTCAGATATCCGGCGATTTGACCGTTGCGAGCACACAACAAGTGATCTTAAGTGGTGGCGCACAGGCCAAGAATATCTTCTGGCAGGTCGCGGGTGGCTCGGGCGCGATTATTGGCACCTACGCTCATTTTGAGGGCATTGTACTGACAGCAAAAGCGATTGTCGTGCAGACAGGCGCTTCGTTTAACGGCAAGCTGCTGGCACAGACCGCTGTGACGCTCGACCAGAACAACATCATGGATGCGGATCTAATCCCGCCTCTAACCGTTACGCTGGAGATCGTTTCGGAACATGGCACAGGCCTGCCGCCAGTCGGAATTTACACGAATGTCTTAGGAACGGCATTGACGAACGTGATGACCGCCGTGGAGACGCTTGGCGGTACGCAGTATGTGAATACCGGTTGGAGCATGATCGGGAATGAGCCGTTAGCCGGCATCACCAACGCAATGTTGATGGTGCATACGAACGATGCGGTGCTGACGTGGAATTGGAGTACCAACTACTACCTTTCACTAACCGCAGTCAACGGATCCATTACCAACGAACCCGCGGGCTGGAAACCGGCAAACTGGATTTATGATCTCTACCCCGCAGCAGACTTTGGTTATACGTTTGATTACTGGGAAGTCAACAGCGTGAGTAACAGTCTCGCAGTGCCGCTGAATCTCACGATGGACGAAGCAAAAGATGTCGTCGCCATATTCAGGCCGCTCTTCATCGATGTTACCTCGAATGTTCTCTGGAATGTCAGTTGGCTGTACAATCCACGCAAGGGGTACTATACTGGGACGCTGACAATCAACAATACCTCAACGAAGATCATCAGGGCACCCGTCTGGTTCGAAGTTGAGACCACAGCGTTTCATTGGCTACGCTCCCCGACAGGCCGTGATCTCGGCACAGGATTCCACTACCTTGACGTCAGTGCCGCTGTGGGAACGCTGAATCCAGGCGAAACGGCGACCGTCACCGGCATTGAATTGATGGGCCGCCGTCCGACAGATGTACTCGTAGTAGCCCTGTGGGCAGATCCCCCTGGACTGTCGAAAGCGACCTCTAACCCACTGGATACTGATGGCGATGGCATTCCGAATGCATGGGAAGCGAAGTTCTCCTCTGCTGTCAATGCGAACAACCCATTCGATGCCTCGCTCGACAGCGATCAGGATGGCGTGTCCAACTTCAGCGAATACATCGCAGACACGAATCCAGACGACTCAGAGTCTATTTTCACAATCAGATCGTTGAATGGCAACGCCAGAGAGATCGTCTGGAACGGCAGTCCCGAGCGCGTTTACACGGTATGGGGTACGCCAAGCCTGAGCACGCCGTTCAGTATCTTGGCCAGTGGCATTGTTGGTGCAGGACCCGAGACGACATTTGTCGACGCGTCTGATGACACGGCTGGATCAAGTTTTTACCGCGTTGAAGTTAACCTGAAGTAACGTAAAAGAAAGACAACAGAAATGAAAACGAAAAATATTAAGCTTTTCACCGTTCTTCTCATGACCTCCGCATTCAGCAGTTATGCGGCTGAGACTGCAGCGAACGCGGACAACGGCATGGAGAAGGAAGACTCCCTTGGAAAATGGGATGTGCAGGTTGGATGGGTCCACCAATGGAGTCGCGGACTTTCAGTCAAGGGCCCTGCGCTCACAATGGGGACAGATGGCCGTCGTCCAATGGCAAGTTCGATGCATCTCAGCTATTCCGATAACAATGCCCTAATGCCCCGAGAGTTCGATGATGGCTATGTGAAGCCGGATCTCTGGACAAGCGATCCTGGTGTCGTGGCGGAAAGGCAAGGCATGACATGGAACTGGGGTGCTGTCAATTCGAGTCAGTACCATTACGACGGTGGCAATCAACCCACGCTCACCTTCCATCGCAATCGAGGCGAGGTTGTGGGAGCTGTTCGTGCGAGTGATGGCGAGAGTTCAGATAACGACATCCCCTCGGATGGCATTGAAATCAAGGCACGACGAAACCTCTACACCTGGACACGAGGCGGCGAATCAAATGACGTACCGAAGACGGTCGTTCTCGATATCGACTTGGTCATTGGACTGGCTTGGTTCCCCAAGGGGGGAAGTCAATGGCATCGACGTGGAATCGAACAAGATGTATACCGCGTGTCCGAAACGTATGTCTATTCGGACTACTATGGTTCGGAAGCCGGTGGATCATGGGGTCCTTTATCGATCCCGTATGCAGGCGAATACGGGTCTGTCGGCGGATTTGACGCCGGCCCCCTCATCCCCGCGACTCCAGAACAAGCTACGCTTCAAAAAACTTATCTTGGTACCCGGAGCAAGCGTGTCGATATCGAAAGTGAAATCTGGCGTTTACGGGCTGAAATCGGAACGGAGTTCGTACTGCCGCTTACCGATCGATTCAGCCTCTATGCTGCTCCGCAGTTCGTCCTCGAATATGTAGACATGGATGTCGAACGGACAGAAATCAATGCCTATTCACGCGGTGGACAGAGAGTCACATCCTCTTCATCGTACAGCGAACACAAGAGCAGGATCTATCCCGGAATACTCCTGACTGCCGGCGGCGACTACCGTCTCTCCGAGTACTGGTACGCAGGAGCCAGCATTGGATACGAATGGCTCTTTGACGACCCGTCTGTGCATGTAGGACCAGATCGAATTGAATACGATCTGAATGGCGGCGAAATAATCCTCTATATCGGGCGTCGATTCTAATTCTCCTAACGGTTTAGATCCACATAACTTTCATTCAGGTTGAGCCAAACGGCGTCATGAAGTCATCGCGTTATGAAGTCCGGCATTCGAGAAGACTTCTTGACTTCGTATTACTTCGTGACGCTTGCATGCGCACACGCGAGGTACCCACGGATTGTGGAGGGAATTGTGAGTGCTGAATACACAGGCTGGAAGCCACGGTTCCCAGTGGGTGGCGTTTCCACGATATCGTGGCAGCAGGCTCATAGCGCCCGCTGTACTGCTTTACGGCTACGCTGGTGGAGTATCGATGCCGATGTCAACCCCGACTTTCTTCGAAAGCAATCAGGACAGGATGGGTGACAAAGCGAGAAAAGGCAACATGGGTATCAGCCATGCTGCCTTTTTATGTGATCTGAAGCGTCTGATGTGTTATCGAGGATGCGTCGACTGGTTTAGAACCTCCAGTTGACAAAGACCATTTCCGGAGCGAGTCCATCGGGCAAGTCAGAAAACCAAGCGTTGTCTGGAATGAAGTTTATCAAACCAATCTGTACGCCGGTTTCTGCGGATTCGGCATAGTTAACAAAACCGAACTGGAGTCCAGTCAGCTTGCCGGCGTAGTTGACTACACCGCTCTGAAGTCCTTTCATGGTTCCGTCCGTATAGTTAACAAAACCGGTTTGCCATCCCAGAAAGTCACCTTTTGTATAGTTGATCGGTGCCCACTGAATACCTTTGTAGTTATCGGCATAGTTGATAAGAAATGCAAAGCTAAACCCTGCACTGTTCCCGGTAGAACCGTTGGCCACGCCAAGTGCCAGACCTGTCTGCGGGTTTTCGCCCCATAAGCTGATGCTCAGCCCGTTGATCTGCTCGTGTCGGCTAGCAATGGCGACATCTGGAGTTAAACTCACCTGGATGGGAGAGCTGGCCATAGCCCCGCTCGTGCCAATGATGACAGCGGATAAAAGTGCTAGTGTCTTTTTCATAGCGTGATCTTTCTCTTGGTTTTTTTGTTTGCGTGACATGAGGAATTCTTTTTTAAGGATTGTACCTGATGTCTTGTATGAGAGGTCATATTACGCGAAATGAAGTTTTTCGGTATGGGGTATAACCCTGCCCTCTAGGGGGAGTTAAGTTCAAAGTTCAAAGTTGAGAGTTCAAAGTTCTGGTGACCAATTGGGAGGCGGCTGAGGATGGACGCAGGGGCGCGGATTAGGGGTTAAGGAGTGGGGAGGTTGGGTTCGCATTGGATAATTCCGGATGAGATGGCATAACGGGTTAGGCCTGCCGTGTCCTGTCGCAAGCTCGCGGTAGCGGAGGGCAAGGGATGCAATGCGAGACTGGGTTGTTTTGTTAACCATACGAGTATGATGGCAAAATTACCGTGAACGGGAAGAGCACGAAGCTTTTCATGAAGTTTCAGATGTTTTCATGAATAACCAAAACAAAGTCACGGGGCAGGCATTTAAAACATCCGTGATGGTGCTTTCTACGTATGAGGAAGTCATTTTTAGGGCAAGCACCTCAACAAAACAAAATCGCACCCTCTCGCAAATTCCTCTCGCAAATTCCTCTTCCATTTATTCTTGACAGGATCATTAATGTTCGATTAGACTTTGTCCTACGAATACAGTCTAAATACGGCGTTTTACATTTTAACGGAATTGTAGGACGCAGTCGGTGCCTGCGAATTGTTTTATCTATCTTTCAGCATTATGAACATTGCCTTTATTTCAACCCTTTTTTTGGCTGAAGCTACCTTTTGTGGCGCAGCTCGCGCAATGAGCGGGTTTGGTTGGGGGGTGACGCGATGAAGTGCATGTT
The DNA here is from genome assembly GCA_964618405.1 of uncultured Lentisphaerales bacterium. GTDB lineage: Bacteria > Verrucomicrobiota > Kiritimatiellia > RFP12 > UBA3636 > JBBQIY01. The sequence continues at coordinate 19,481 of CAZUAY010000015.1, read as the reverse complement.
CCACGTCCATACGGTCTACTCTGATGATGGCCGAATTACCCTCTCTGAATTGGCTCAAAGAGCTAGGGCCGCTGGTATTCAATGTCTATTCATCACCGATCACAACGCTATTGAAGGAGCTTTGCGCTTTCAAGAGCGCTTTCCTGAATTTCATACGGTTGTTGGCGAAGAAATAATGACAAGTGCCGGAGAAGTGATTGGGCTCTTCCTCAGGGAAAAGATCCCTGCAGGGCAGAGCGTGGAGCAGACAATGGCTGCGATTCGTGCGCAGGGCGGCATTGTGGCTCTGCCACATCCTTACGATGCCTGGCGACCGTCTTCGCTTAAGCCGGAGGTTTACAAGTTGGCTTTTGCCCAGACGGATGCTGTGGAGGTTTTCAACTGCCGGACGTTCTCCGCGCGGCACGACCGCCGCGCGACGAAAGACTGCACCCACAATGGTAAGATCGCCCTTTACGGGGCTGATGCGCATTTTCCCGAAGAGATCGGTCGTGCCACGTTCGAGTTACCGGAAGTGCCAACGCCGCAGAACTTCCCTTGGACTCTGAGCAACATCCATGTCAAGCGCGACTCTTATTTCTACCGCGGCTGTTTACGTATCAAGAGCATCTGGGGAAAATACTCCGCTTTGACCTTGCCAGAGCGGATTTTCACTTCGTTGCAACGGATGATTTTTCTCCGGACTGGGGGTTCGTTTTTCAGTCTGGTGGAGGTCGAACGCCTGTCTGAAAAACTGGCTGGGCTTGTCAAAGACTCCGGATACCAGCCCGAGATCGTCGTGGGTATCGCGAACGGCGGTTTGTTCCCCGCTTTCCACGTTGCCAAAGCCCTGAAGCTCCCCTTCGAGACCATCCGGATCACTCGCCGTCAGCTCCGCATCGGCCATCTTGACACGGACGACATCATAGGCGGCTGCTACTTACGGGATGCGCTTTATGGCAATGAGCCGGTTGTTCTTGGCACCTGTCCCGAATCGATCCGCAACAAAAAGATCTTATTGGTGGACGACGAATCGGGTCAGGGCCGAACATTCCGCGCTGCCCTCGGGCTGGTGGCAGGGTCTGCCGCCGAAGCGAGGACTGCCTGTATCCGCGTTCTGAACGGGAGCTACGATCCGGATTACGTGGTCAGCGATCATCGGGGGAAGACGTTCAAGTTCCCACGTTTTCCGTGGTTCAAGTATTCTCCGGAGTATTCGCGCTATGCGCGACTGCGGGAGAAGTATTTTTATCCTTCTCAGTACAATAACACCTTTTCTGGATAATGATGGAACACGTTCTACCTCCATTGTTACTACACGACAAGGTTTCCAGAGTCGGAAGCCTTGTTTTTCGTTTCTTCCGTTTGGAGGACGTTGGCGATCTCCTGCGGCGCACCTATTTTTGGACGGTACTTTCTGGGGGATGTTTTTGCGCAAGTTCGTTCGTTCTCCTTGCGCTCATCATCAGGCTCTTGGGCGAACACGGTCCTTATTGGGGTGGGGTTTTCAGTATTGCGCTGGCTATTTCCCAACAGTTAATAACAATCGGTCTCTTCCAAATGCGATCCTTTCAGGTGTCGGATGTGGACGAAGTTTTTTCGTTTAGCGACTACATGACTTCTCGAGTTCTGAGCGTTGCCTTGATGGTTGGCGTAGGCGGCATTTGGATCGTAGTGGGCGGCGTGGGGCACGATAAGGCCGTTGCCATTCTGCTCCTGCTCGCTTTGCGAGTGGCTGAATCCTTTTCAGATGTTTTCGAGGGGCGGTATCAGCAATCCGGTCGCCTGGACATCGCCTCAAAGGGATTGTTCTTTAAAACGCTTTTGCCGATGGGCTTGTTTTCCGTTGTTTTGTGGTTTACGCGGGACATGATTGTTGCACTTGCCTGGATGGCACTGCTCCACTGGTTCCTGCTGGTCGCAACCGACGGGTTTTTGATCCGAGCGTTTGCCCATCTGGATATTCGGGGTTCGATCTCGAAGCAACGCCGCTTGCTCTTGTCGTGCCTCCCCTTGGCGACGAATGCCTTCTTGTTCATCTACCTGAACAATCTCTCGCGTTATGCGATTGACCGTTTCCTAGACGAACGGCAGATGACTGAATACAACGTGCTGTTCATGCCGTCATTTCTTATCATTTTGCTGTCCAGCTTCGTGCTCCGTCCTGCGCTGACCCAGCTTAGCCGACGTTGCAAGGCGGGCGATGGCTGCGGATTCTGCCTACAGATCTACATCCAACTCGCTTGGGTCGCGGCATTTACCGTACCGACACTGGCCTTAGCATACGTTTGGGGTACGCCGGTACTGACGCTACTTTACGGGATAGACGTGACGCCCCATCGCAATGCCTTATGTGCGCTGATCGCTGGGGGTGCCCTACTCGCCGTTTATTACATTTTCCAGTCCATCCTCATTATTCTTCGCCGACAGATGGCCTGCTTGGTCGGCATCTTGGTTGCCGCTGTGGCGGGGCGGTCTTTCACGCCGTTTGCCGTGCAAAACTATGGCATCCCTGGAGGTGCCTACAGCTTCCTGTTTTCTGCATTTATCTTATTCTTCATTTTCATGGCCCTGACGGCATGGTATACTCAACTAGCTTCAACCGAAAGGATTCAACGCAATGGAAACCTCTGACATGAACCTTGAACTCAGCGTCGTCATTCCCTGTCTCAACGAATCCGGCACCATTGTTAAGGCCGTATCACTAGCCTGCGACCTCGTCACTGCTTCCGGTCTGCCCGGCGAAGTCGTCATTTCGGACAATGGTTCGGATGATGGATCGCAACAACTCGCGGAGGGGGCCGGTGCCCGTGTGGTTTCGGCGGATCGTCGCGGCTACGGCTTCGCATTGCTTGCTGGCATTCGCGCGGCTAAGGGTCGCATCATCGTGATGGGCGATGCGGATGCCACGTATGATTTTCGCGAGGCACTCGACCTCGTCCGTGCGGTTCAAACGGGAGTTGATTTAGCGATGGGTAGTCGACTCCGTGGCGACATCAAGCCCGGTGCCATGCCTCCGCTCCACCGCTATCTCGGGACACCGGTACTCACTGCACTGATCCGCCTGTTCTTCGGGTTGCGCATTTCGGACTGCAACTGCGGCATGCGCGCTTTCTCGAAAGCTGCGTTCGAAAAGATGGGTCTCGTTTCGGGCGGCATGGAGTTTGCTTCGGAGATGCTGATTAAGGCGGCGCTTTGCAATCTGAAAGTCGTTGAATTTCCCTGCTCGCTCCATGTTGATACGCGTAATCGCAAGCCTCACCTGAACACGTGGCGGGATGGTTGGCGGCATCTGCGCTTCATCTTGCTCTTCGCGCCGCACATCGTCTTTACCTTGCCGGGGTGGATCTTGAGCGGTGTCTTCGGCATCATGATCCTCCTGCTGTCACTTGGCCCTGTCACCATCAAAAACGTCAATTTCGACTACCACCACCTCTTTTATGCAGTACCGATGTTCTGCATCGGTCTTCAACTCCTCTGGTTCTCAGCCTTTGCAGAACGATTCCGCCGTTTTATTGGGCTAAATGCCGCCAACGGCTCCGAACCTAAAAGATTTCACCTCGAGCGGTGGCTTTTACTCGGACTGCTGATGGGCATTGTAGGCGTTATCATCTTCGCCGCTATACTCTTTAAGTGGTGCGCAGCCGGACGAGGTGAACTGCTTGCTGTCCATGAATCTGTTTTTGCACTTGTACTGGTGCTGAGCGGATTTCTTACCATCATGAACGCACTGATGCTGAGCATGCTGGAACTCCACGTTGACTCCCACGCGATCTCGCAAAACTAGTTGACCTTAGCCATCGACATCCATGTTATCGATCAGCGTCATCCTGCCGGTCTACAACGGCGCCAAATATCTGAAAAATGCCCTCGACTCCGTTCGCAGTCAGGGCATCGACATGAGCACGATTGAGATCATCGCGACTGATGATGATTCAACCGACGGTTCACAAGAGATTCTCGCTGTCGCTTCAGAAACCTTGCCGATTTCGATTATATCGGGGGCTCACAAAAAAAATTGGGTTGCCTCGACCAATCTCGCACTCGCACGGGCAAAAGGCGAGTTCATCTCGTTTCTGCATCAGGATGACCGCTATCTGCCGAACAAACTCAAAGCGCTACTCACCGCTGCTAAGCAGTATCCCGATGCCAAAGTCTTTGCCCATCCCGTAAATTTTATCAACGGCGAAGGCCGCTCCATCGGAACCTGGCGTTTCCCTGCCGAAACGTCGGGTTGGCGTTTCAGGACACCTCCTATTCAAAGTCTTCAGCCAGCCGAATGGTTCCTGCCTTTACTCGTTCAAAACAATCTTGCCGTACCGGGCGTGATGTTCAGGCGCTCGTTACTGAATGATGTTGGCCCGCTCGATGAAACTCTGCGCTATACGGCGGACTGGGATTTTTGGTTGCGACTTGCATCGCAGCAGAAACTTGTTTTACTGAGGGAAACACTTGCAGAATACCGGATCCATCAGGAAGCGCAAACTGTAAACTTTGCAGAGAAGCAGACAGAATACGGCGAAAATCTTCAGACGGTAGTTAACCGACATATTGATAAGATCGACATTTTCCCCGACATCACACATCACAAAGCCGAAACCTACCGATCTCTGGCGTATCTTGGCAATGCCACCAACCTCTGGCTTGCTTCTCACGTCTCGACCACCCCGCAATCTTTTACAACGCTGATCGGTGCAATTTGGAAAGCAGGCCTCCGGAATGCTGTCCATTACCCACGTCTTTCACAAATCCGATCTCGTGTGCTCGCCCGTTTAAAAGCAAAAGTCAATCCACGGTCATCATCAGAGAGCTCCTCTTTATGAATGCTTCACTACACAAAACAATTCGCTGCGCACTGGTCATGCTGGTTTTCCCAGTGCTTTTCGGGCTCCTTCTCGCCCATCCACTAGCAGCGTCGTTTCGAACCCTTTCAAGTACTCATCTTCATGCTTGGCAATCTCAATTTATCTGCCGCGCTTTTCCTTTGCTTTTTCTATTTCTATTGGTCGCAACCGCTTTGATTTGGCGATGGTGTAGCAGACAACTCAGACACCTCCCCGGACGGACATCGCGTCTTTTTTTAGCACTTCGGTCGCTGCTCTGGCTGCCAACCGTTGCCTGTGGAGGCTATTTAGCACCGTGGATCGGCATAACCATTTCAGGATGGTTCCTTCCCTACGGAACTGCCGCTATTGCTGCCTGGACTCTGGAAAACTTGCTTGGCAATTCAGTCTCAACTTCTGACTCCACCTATCGTCCACGAATTTTCTCTTGGTCGATACTTACGTACGGCATCTTTATTTTTGCTACCGGGTTCTATTTTGCAAATAAAATTGGCTCGAAAAGCGGAGATGAGGTTCACTATTTAGTACAGCTTGAAAGCCTGGTCCAAGATGGGGACATTGAACTCTCCAATGAAATGGCACCAGCCATTCAAGAACACGGCCGCCAGAGTCTGAGCCATTCGCACATTGTCGAAAATGATCAAGGGAAACTCTTCAGCTATCATGCCTTTGGGCTACCACTTCTCGCATGGCCATTCGGTTATTGGGGTGTATTTGGACGGCAACTGATTCTAGCAATTATTGCCGCACTTGCTATCGCAGGATGCCGTGCTGCATGTTTAGCGGCCAAGGCTCCGCCACGTGCGGCATCAGTCGTTACCTGGTTTCTTGCATACTCCTACATATGGGCCATGTACAGCACGCGCTTCCTGCCGGAGATTCTCGGATGCGGCTTAATTGCCTGGGGATGCTGGGCACTTGCAGCACAGGAAGAGACTCGCTGGCGCGCAACGCTTGTCGCAGCAATCTGCTGTGGCTTTCTCCCTTATGCCCACGTGCGATGGGCACCCCCTAGCCTCATTATTGCAGTGTTTTTTGGTTTCGAAGGGCTCTTCATAAAAAATGAAACGATTGGGCCCAAACTTCTCCGACTCTTTACCTTCGCGGCTATCTATGCCGCCTTTGGTTTTTTGCTGCTTTACATTCACTCGATCCTCTATTCTGGATCGCAGGCCTATAACTACGAAAATATTTTCTTTTCATATCCCCGTGTTATGTGGGCGATGTTTGCCGACCGCCGTGGATTGCTTGGATTGCTGCCGGCTCTCCTCTGGTATAGCATCTCTATCCCCTTCTGTCTTGCTCTTGGAAAACGCACCGCCTTGCGGGCATCCGAATCCGCTGCTGTGTTCGCTTCCGTACTACTCAGTGCTTGTACCACAACCGCCGCCCTCAGCGGCGCCTGCATTCCTGGGCGTTACCTGCTCAGTGCCATCCCTGCACTGCTTCCTCCTGCAGCCATCCTGCTCTCCAGAGCGCCGAAGGCCGCCAAAACATGGTTTTACTTCCTCGCCAGCATGCCTGTCCTTTTTTATGTTTTCGTGGGGACTTCACTCACAAAATCATCCATCCCGTTTATACGCGTTCCAGAAAAAATTCGCAGTTACGTTGGGTTTCACTCCTACTGGGAGCCGCTTCCTTCCTTCCTGCAAACAGTCAACCCCGACTCCATTTTCTTTGTTACCCTCTTCTTACTGTTACTGGCTCTGTTCACTATTCTGCTTCTTGGCACTCGAAAGGCACCACGTTTAGCAGGGGGTTTTGCATTTTTTGTATTCGTTGCAGCAGTATCCTGTGGGTTCATGTCTGACAAACTGGAAAACGCGCACAAAGACACAAACCTCTTTTTACTCTTTAAAGATCGCAACTGGCGTCACTTCGTCACTGACAGCAAGACTCCCTCCCCGGAACTGTTCACCACACTTCTCGGGAAGCACCCTGAACGGCTTCCCATTTCTACTTTGAGCGAACGCAAGCGAACACCTCAGGACCCATACAGTTTCATGTCCCTTCAGGATATACCCTATAACGACTGGGATGACCGTAACATACGTTGGCACGTCATCCGCCCCAACCAGATTCGGCATAACTTCGATGGCTATATCGCATTCCGTGTCGTGGGAAAGGTAAAAAGAGGTCGTGCCCGCTTCGCAGTTCGGCAGGGTGCCTTTTCGATCGGTGAAGAACTCGAACTCGGCGAGGGACCTTTCGATTTCACATGGCTTGTGCGGACGCGAAAAAACCGTGGCTTCACCAACACAATCATGTCGCTCAAAGATGACGTTGGAGAGGTTACGGTGGATTATTTCCATCTCGCCCCTTTTTCGCCTTACATGGTTGATTCAGGCTTCACCTTTCCGCCTACCACCCAGATTCACGACTTGACTCAATGACTTGAGGATCCCGCGGCACCGCCACGTACGCAGACGGTGCCGATGCAATTCGTCTGGCGAGAATTTGCGGGTTCCGCACTGAATCCCTGACCCATGTGAAGCCCCGTGGCTGTGAACGGATAAAATCACAGAGGGAAAAAGTGTTCCCTTGATGCGCTTCCCGTATCGCATCTGACAGGCAACGATGAACTGAAAAATTTATAACTGAAATTTATATTGACTCAATTTTATCACTATGTTAGTTTTCCTGCATGGTTTTTATCTTCAAAAGATTTTTGGTCATGTTAGCGGTGGTAGCATTTTTTCTACCTGCCGTTAGGGCCGATGTTTGTGAGGATGACCATCAAAACGAATGCACCGAACTCTGTATGTGTATTTGTCATGAAGCGGTGTCTCAAATAAAGCCTGAGGCTGCATGCTGTGCGATCCGCTTTGAGATTCCTCACAAGCGTCCAACAGATGATACCTTCCGAGGCACGGCGTTACTCGCCGATGTTTTCCGGCCTCCCATCTGCGCCTAACGGGTTTATGCCCGTCTCCCCCACTCCGTCTTGATCGCGCCGGCCTTTTGCCGACGCGATGGCGTGAGTTTTTAGGCCATCACTCGCAGATAAATTTAAACAAAGGAAAACAAAATGACAGGCAGTCGTCGACTTGCCCGCCTGGTGTTGATGCTGGCGACCACCGCCACCGTCTCCATTGGTGCGGAGATCAAAAATGAGCAGAAACAGGTTCCGGACACGCTTCCGCTGGAGTGCGATCTTACGAGTCTGGAAAAATCGGTGTCTCTGGCACGAGCGTCAGAAGAACCGCGAACCGAATCCGAGAACGTGCTGACGCTTCAAAACGCACTCGCGTTAACGCTTCGGTTGAATCCGGGATTAGCAGCATCCGAACAAGACGTTCTCGCATCCGAGGGACTCGTCCAACAAAGCAGAGCGCGGCCAAATCCTGAACTCGAACTGGAGGTTGAGGATTTCGGCGGTACCGATTCGATGAAGGGGTTTGATGCAGCCAAAACAACGGCACGCATCAGTCAACCTTTTGAGTTGGGTGGTAAGAGACGTCACCGAGAAGCCGTGGCCAATGCCGAGGCTCGTCTTGTGGACTGGGACTATAACGAGACACGTCGGAATAAACTCGCAAAAACCAAACGCGATTTCGTCAATGTCCTCGCCGCTCAGGAAAAGCTTGTGCTGACGGACTCCTCACTCGCGCTGGCAGAAACTGTACTGATGACGGTCGATGCACGCGTTAAAGCTGGAAAGGTTCCCGAACTCGAAGGAAACAAAGCGACTGTGGAAGTGTCATTTGCCCGCATCGAACGGAACCGTGCCACGCGCGAGCTTGAGATTGTCCGTAAGCGACTTGTCGCGAACTGGGGAAGCGGAACGCCGCGTTTTCTCAACGCAGAGGGATCGCTCGGGCTTATCCAAGACCTGGATGCACCAGAAGCTCTGGCCACAACGCTGGACCTCACACCCGAGGTGGCACGTTGGACGGATGCGCTCGCCGCAAGCCAAGGAGAACTCGCGTTGGCGAAAGCACAGCGCACGCCTGACATCACCCTGAGTGCCGGAGTCAGCCGTTCTGAAGAGGAGGGTTCGTTCTCCCTGGTCGCGGGTCTCTCCGTGCCGCTTCCTTTGTTTGACCGCAACGTCGGCAATGTTGAGGCGGCCTATCGCAACACGCTAAGTCTCGAACACAAACAGCGCATGGCGCGTCTTGATGCGGAAACCGCGTTAGGCGACATTCTTGGGCAGATTGAAACCGCGAGAACCGAAGCTGTTGCGATTCGCGACGCTCTACTGCCAACTGCCCAGCAAGCATTCGATGCAGCGGAAGCCGGATACCAAGAAGGAAAATTCGGTTTTCTCGATGTGCTCGATGCTCAGCGAACGCTCAATGAAGCGAGGACTCGGCAACTGGATGCCACGACGGCTTACCACCAAGCCGTGATTGATTTGGAGTGCCTGACAGGAACTTCGCTTGTCACTTTTGACGAACAACACTCGCCCACTGAAAACTAGGAAATACTTTTATGAACACTAAGAAATGGATGATTGTAGGAATCGTCTCGCTTGTCGCTGGGGCCTCCTTTTATGCCGCCGAAAACAGCGAAGCGGCGCATGACGAACACAGCGAAGCAGCGCATGACGAACACGACGACCATGCGGGACATAACCATGCCGCGCCTACAGCGAAACAGGCACCTGTGGCGCATGTAGTAGAAGAAGAAGAACATGATGACCACGCTGGGCATAGCCATGCCGAACCTGGCGCGAAGAAAACCCCTGTCGCGCAAGCAGACGCCGGACACGATGAAGATGAAGACGAAGAGAACGTACTGCATCTGACCCCGGAGCAGCGCAAGCGCTTCGGCATTGTGCTTGGCACCGCCAGTGCAGGAACGCTACGTAATGAAATCCGTCTGTCGGGAGAAATATCCTTCAACGAAGACCGCCTCTCGCACCTCTCACCACGTGTAGCCGGGATTGTCCGTGAAGTCCACAAAACGATTGGCGATTCGGTCAAAACGGGAGAAGTTCTCGCTGTCATTGATAGCCGAGAGCTGGCGGATGCGAAGGCCGATTATCTTGCAGCAAAAGCCCGCGCAGCTCTCGCTGAAAAAATGCAGCTCCGCGAACGTGCGCTGCGTGAACAGAAGGTCACTTCGGAGCAGGAGCTCCTCGATGCCGAGCAAACGCTCGCAGAAGCTCAAATTACATTGCGTTCGTTGGAGCAAAAGCTTTATGCGCTTGGGTTGTCCGAACAGATTGTAGCGGCGCTCGACGACCAACCGGGCAAAGCCATTACACGCTACGAAATTTGTTCGCCTATCGATGGAATAATTTCTGCTAAGCACATCTCTCTCGGAGAAAGTCTGGAAGCCGATGCTGACATCTTTACGATTGTCGATACGGACAGCGTCTGGATCAACCTTGCCGTTCATGCCCGACACCTGACGTCTGTCCACAAAGGAAATGAAGTGCTGGTGCGGAGCGATCACGACGAGACCGAGCAGCAAGGGCATGTCGCCATGGTCTCGCCTTTTGTGGACAAGATGACCCGATCGGCAACGGCACGCGTTATCTTGGATAACACCGAAGGCCTCTGGGTGCCGGGAACCTTTGCGACTGGCTTCATTACCGCATCGGCGGATGAACTTCCCGTTGTGGTTCCTCGCAGTGCCGTGCAGAGCATCGAAGGCCGCGACGTGGTGTTCATCGAACATGAAGGCGAATTCGAAATGGCCTCCGTTTCGCTCGGCCGGTCTGATTCCAAATCTGTCGAAATTAAATCCGGTCTTACGGCTGGCACTCCCTACGTTTCCGAAGGCGCATTTGAACTCAAAGCCACGGTCGTTACCTCCGCGCTCGACGCTCATGCCGGACACGGCCACTAAACAGGAAAAACAAACTATGATTGACAAAATTATTCAGGCGGCATTGAAGATGCCCGCCCTCGTCATCATCGCCGTTCTCGCCCTCCTCGGCATCGGCGTCTACCAATATCAGCGGATGCCCGTGGATGCCTTCCCGGACATTTCGCCCATCATGGTACCGATCTTTGCAGAAGGCCACGGCATGGCTCCTGAAGAGATCGAGCGACTCATCACGTATCCGATTGAGTCCTCCATGAACGGTCTGCCTAATGTTACGGAGATCAAGTCCACCTCTGCATTTGGCATGGCTGTGATTTACGTCTACTTTGAGGACAGCACAGACATCTACTTCGCCCGCCAACTCGTTGCCGAGCGGCTGGCGAGCGTGACGGCATCGCTTCCTAAGACGGATGAACCTCCGTCGTTGGGACCGATATCAACAGGCCTCGGCCAAATCTTCTTCTACTATTTAGAGGCGGATGCGAGCGTGGTCGACACAGAAGGAAAGCCAGTGGACACCTGGCTTCGCGAGTTGAACGATTGGGTTGTCAAGTTTCAGCTCCAAACCGTACCTGGCGTTACCGAAATTCTCTCTGCTGGTGGACATGTTCTGCAATATCAGATACAAGTCAACCCCAAGGCGTTGTTGAAGTATGACGTGAAGTTGAGCGACCTCGTGGATGCCGTCAGAGCGAACAACCGCAATGTCGGCGGACAATTTCTGGTCATGGGATCTGAAGAGCATTTGGTGCGTGGCATCGGCCTGCTCGAAGATCTTGATGATATCAGTAACATTCCAGTGAAAGAGGTGGAGGGCCGTCCCGTGCTGCTTTCCGATGTCGCGGACATCACGTTCGGAAACGAAATCCGCCGTGGCGTCGCCAGCCGAAATGGCGAACGCGAGGTTGTCACCGGATTGGTGCTCAAGCTCTTCGGAGAAAATACTTCGGAGGTGATCGAGCGGCTCTACGCGAAGATTGAAGACGTCAAGAAATCGCTGCCTGCGGGCGTGACGCTTGTGCCTTATTATGAGCAAGCCGACCTTGTCAATAAAGCAACGTGGACCGTGAAAAAATCCCTGCTCGTTGGTGGCATTCTCGTCATCATCACGCTGGGCGTGTTTCTCGGGAATTTGCGTGCGGCGTTTATTGTCGCGATGTCGTTGCCGATTTGTGCACTCTTCGCCGTGCTGTGTATGGGAACACGGGGGATCTCCGCTAACCTGATGTCTCTCGGAGGCATCGCCATCGCGATTGGCATGCTGGGCGACGGTGCCACTGTGATGGTGGAGAATATTTTTCGTCATCTAGGGGAACCTTCTAACGCCCAAAAATCGAAGACCACTATTATTCTGGAGGCGGCGCGAGAGGTTAGTCGTCCGACCGTGTTTTCGATTGCGATTATCATTCTTGTTTTCGTGCCGCTCTTCACTTTGCAGGGCGTCGAAGGCAAAATGTTTTCCCCCATGGCGTTTACCATCGGCTTCGCTCTGCTCGGATCGCTCCTCGTTGCAATTCTCGTCGCCCCCGTGCTTTCGCTTGTTCTGCTCAAGCAGACGCCTTCGAAGGAGCTGGTGTTGGTAAAACTGCTCAAGCGGGTGTACCGTCCGTTATTGGCGGGAGTCTTGCGAGTCAAGTACCTCATCATCGCAGTTTCGATAGCGTTGCTACTGGGCAGTCTTGCGCTGGTCCCGCGACTCGGGACAGAATTCATCCCGACTCTCGAAGAAGGTTCGATCTTAATTGGTGTCGCGATGGCTCCGTCCATTTCTCTTGAAGCGGCCACCAAGTTGGTCATGGAAATGGAGCGCGAAATCGTTACGTTCGCTCCTGTTAAGGAAACCCTCTCGCGCGTTGGACGTCCGGAAGCGGGCAGTCATCCGCATCCTGTGAACTATGCCGAAATTCACGTCGAATTAAAACCCTTAGAAGCATGGGGGACGTTCAAAAATAAAACCGACCTCAGCGAGGCCATCTCAGCCGCACTAAAACCCTTCCCAGGCGTTCAGATTAACTTTTCGCAGCCGATTCAAAATGCTTTCGATGAACTCCTGTCTGGAATCAAAGCGCAACTGGCGATCAAGATTTATGGTGAAGACCTCGACGTGCTCCGTACGAGTGCCGAGGAGATTCGCTTCGCCTTGGAGGATGTTCCGGGGCTGGTTGATTTATCGAGCGAGCAGAACTTTGGACAGCCGCAAGTACAAATCGTTGCAAACCGCGAGGCCTGTGCACGCTACGGGGTGACGGTCGATGACATCATGGAAACTGTCGAACTCGCCGTCGGCGGTGAGGTTATCGATAACATCTATCTCAATACGCGCCGCTTCGGCGTTCATCTCCGTTTGCAGGAAGCTTACCGATCCGACCCCGAAGCGATCGGCGGGATTCTCGTCTCGAGTGGCAATGGAAGCGCGATCCCGCTGGCACAAGTGGCCGATGTTCGTTTGGTCACGGGCCCCATCCAGATCAATCGCGAGAACAACCAACGGCGGTGGATTGTGCAAGGCAATGTCCGCGGACGCGATCTCGGGAGTGTCGTTGCCGACATCCAGAAGCGCATTGCGGAAAACGTTTCGCTTCCACCCGGTTATAGCGTGGAGTACGGAGGCCAGTTCGAAAATCAGCAACGCGCGATGAAACGTCTCGCTCTGATTGTTCCAACGGTTATGGCTCTGGTCGTTGTGATGCTGTGGTTGTCCTTTGGCACCATGCGCCATGCGCTGATCATCATCGTCAATGTACCGCTCGCGCTTGTTGGCGGAATCCTTGGCCTGCTGTTCACCGGAGAATACCTCTCCGTTCCGGCGTCCGTGGGCTTCATTGCGTTACTCGGCATCGCCGTTCAAAACGGCATGGTGCTCGTCAGCTATTTCAACGATCTGACAGCTCGTGGTCTCTCGCCACTTCAGGCCGTGACGCAAGGAGCGGAACAGCGCTTGCGACCGGTGCTCATGACGGCGCTAACGACCATTTTTGGACTGCTGCCGCTTCTCGTGGCGCAGGGGGTTGGAGCCGACGTCCAAAGGCCCTTGGCCATCGTCGTCGTCTTCGGCCTATTCACCTCCACGCTACTCACGCTCTTCGTGATCCCAGCCGTCTACGTGTGGGTTGAAGAACGCGTCCAGCGCAAGCAGGCCTGTGAGCCCTAGACCGCTGATGGGCCATGTCCAAGGATCAAATGAGCGAAATCAAACTAATCCGGAGAGCACGGCAAATGGCAAGGTTGCAGATGGGCCGAATACTGGACACACGTCAGAGCGTTTTTCGTTAAAGATCCATTCCCACGGCGCAAAACTCTGCCCTTTACGAAAATCCTCTTTTTTCATGCTATTCAGATATCGCTGCAAATAGGCTCTGGCTGCTTCAGGTCTGTATTCATACAAAACTGCCGTCAACCAGCCTGCTGGCATATACCAGAATCCTCCATTTTGATACGTATTGTTCTCGATATGGCAAACCTCCCACGTGGATTCCTCACTGAAGTTGTGATTCAGCGGCACGTGGCGCAGCGCCCCATCCTGTTCGATCAGTCCGTCATCAAGGCTTTTCAATACCGTCTGTACAGAAGTTTCGCGTGCGGCGCCCTGTAGCGAGCCGGTGAACAGGGCATAGAGGGTACCGAACACGTCAGGTTGTCCCGACAAGCTGGTGGAGGCGCGTAGCCAGCCGCTCTCATGCGCGAAGACATCTGCGATAAAGGGAAGGGCTCGCCGAGCTTCCGCTGCGTAGGCGTCTGCATCGCTGTCGCGGCCGAGCAGCATGGCCAAATCGCGCAGGTGCCCCGCTGCCCTCGTCCTCAACAGTGTTGCCATCAACAGCGAGCCTGTCATTTGGACGGAGTCGTAAAAGATGAATCCGATCGCGCGTGATTCCGCAAGGGTATAGACGATGCCTTGTGAATCGGTCGGTGGCACCCCAAAGGCTTTCACAAGACGTTCGTATACCGTTAACCCACCGATGTTTTCGTTTAACATGGCAATGGGGTCGGCCAGTCGGTCAGTCAGCAGTCGTGCCAGCCAAATCACATCAAAATAATTGTTATACGGTGGCCGCAGTCCCCATCTTCCGCCCTGATCGGGACCCGAGGAATAGGTGCCGGGGAAAAATACCGGTGTGCCGTTGAAATTCACATGATCGGCGATTGCCCACATCGGAACAAGGGCACCGGTATTCATCTGCCGTTCAGCTTCACTGTTTTGAACACCCAGAATCAGCCTCAGATGCGCCAGCCCGACGTCTGCCTCAACGAATCCGGCGGAGAAAATCATGGTAAAATCTTGTGTCCACACGGCTGGGTACGCATTGACTCCGCCAGGCTTAATCGGATCGAAAGCCAAGTTGCACGGGTATTTGTCTTTTACGGCCTGAGCGGCATTAGAAAGCTTGCAGGCGTCCGTGACGGCACGGGTGAATTCCGAAAAATAGACTCTGTCTTCTGGAGAGAGGAGGTTGGGAAGTAGATTCATCACTGTCCTTTCGCGATTGCTGGTTTTTACCGATTACAGGCGATTAGAGAAAGTTTGCATAATCACTGGTAAGCAGGCGGTAGGGTGGTGTATCCTCTTCGATGTCTGGGAATCGCGCGTTGGAGGGACGGAAACGGTTGTCGGTCTGGTCGTCGCTAACCACACTGACTTCGCCAACGAGAACACTGCCTTTACCCGCTTCGCCCCAGAAGCTGTGATACAGCCCAGTTGGAAGGCAAATGCTTTCTCCGGGCGTGAGGACGACATCGCCACCCGCTGAGACCGTGCGCGGCAATCCATCAACCATAACGGATGGCGGCAGATTACTAAATGCTTCTTCCGCCGTCGAGTTGTACAGGCGGATGACGAGGTTACCGCCGCCTCGATTGATGATGTCCTCAGTCTTCTTCCAGTGGAAGTGATACGGGGTTACCTGCTCTTCGCGTACGATCATGATTTTCTCGGCGTAGGGTTTGCCTTTATGATCGAGGTCGCCATTACGGATGGTAAAGAGGACCAATCCCACGGCATTAAAGTCATGGCTGCCGAAATCGGTGATGTCCCAGCCGAGTTGGTGGCTGATGATTTCATTGCCCGTTAGGTTTGCCGCCTTCCAGTCTTCCAGCGACCAGTATCCCCATGGCGGCAAAAGGAAGCGGTATTCCGCAAACATGGCTTCCGCTTCTTGTATAATTGCATTGATTTCGCTTCTCTTCATTGCAGCATCTCCTTGTGGTTTGTGTCGACTATTCAAGTTTTTAAAAATGGTCTGGCGTCGTCAATCGGTGCCAGTCTGTCAGTTTTTCGTGCAGCGCGGGAAACAGCCCTCGGTAATAGTCCATCCGCTCTCTGTAGAGGTTGTGTCGGCGCTCATCCGGTTCAAAAACACGTTCCGTGCGCACATAATGGGTAACGCGGGCTTGAAGTTCGCTGGCGAGATCGGTGCCACCACCGACTACTGCTGCCGCCAGTAAAGCAGCCCCAAGGGATCCGCATTCAGTCGTTTCCTGCCGGCAGACGGGAACACCAAAAATATCCGCCTTGATCTGGAGCCAACGGTCGGATCGCGCGCCGCCGCCGCTGGCGACAATTTGCGATTGGCCACCACAAAGCTTCTGCCAATTCTCTAGAAAGTAAAAGGAGGTGCTCTCCATGATCGCTTTGAGAATCTCGCCCCGTTTCGTGTTCATCTTCAGACCGAGAATCACCCCAGAGGCGTCGTTCACATACCCAGGAGATCCGGTCGGTTCGAAGTACGGCAACACCAGGAGGTTTGTCGGGTCTTCCGGCATTTCCTTTTCCAGCAACAAGTCTTGTCCCTCCCCGAGTTCGCTGGCGAACGCAGAATGGAACCAGCGGATCAGGCTTCCTGCTTGATTGAACAGGAAGGAGACATACAGGCCGGGGATGACATAGTGTTCAATGTTCAAGCCGAGTGTTTGCAGCTCGTCCTGACGATCCAGTCCTTCGTACACCGGCGTAATGCATTCATAGGTGCCCAGTCCTGCGGCGGAGCGTCCTGGCCTGACAATTCCAGAGCCTAACGCGTTCAGACACTGATCGTGCCCACCGACAATGATTTTCACTCTTGATGGCAGACCGAGTTTCTGTGCCATCGCGGTTGACACTTCTCCTGCTATCGCTCCCGCGGGCAAGCAGGGCGGAAGCTTTTCCCGATCAATACCGCCGTATTCTAAAAGCGTTGAAGACCAATCCTCTCGCCTGATGTCAAAAAGCAACGTGCGGTTGGCGAGGGAATAGCTGGCGAATTCTGTTCCGCCTAGCAATCGCGAGACGAGACCGTCCCAGAGCAAAAACTTATCCGTTCGCTTGTAGAGGTTCTGCTGATAATCACGAATCCAGGCCAGCTTTGGATAGCTGTAGTTCGGAGAAATAATGTTGGGATTAATCCGGTAAAACGCTTCCGGTGAAAACGCATCCGCAAGCGCTTTACTGTACGCTTCACCTCGGCTGTCGCTGGAGACGATGCAGTCGGCAAGCATGTTTCCGTCGCGATCGACCGGCGTCATTGCTTCTCCGATGGAACTGACACACAGCGCCGTAACCGGATCGCCAGCCGTACCCGCGGATACTTCCCGAATGGCCTCGCAGAGTTTCTCCCACATCGTGTGGACAGGCAGTTCGCACCATCCCGGCCGTGGGCGGCTCAAGGCATAGTCGCGATAGGCAAAGCCAAGGCGAACGCCACCCTCAGAATAGGCTGCTACTTTACATCCAGTGGTTCCGATGTCTATTCCTAGTGTACTCACGCCCGCGCCCCTTTCTTTAGCCGTTCTGCGTTGCTCGAAAAACGTCTAGGTCATCTTTCAGGATGACCAACATCGCTTCATAAACAGCATCTTGAGCCGCAGGAATCGATGTTTTCATCAGTCGCTCGTAAGGCTGTCGGATGGCGGTTGCGATATTGATTTTTGCGATACCATGCTGGATAGAATCCATGATGCAATCTCTGGCAATGCCCGTGCCGCCGTGTAGGACTAAAGGAATGCCTGTTGCTTGGTGAATCGCCTCGAGGCGTTCAATGTTAAGCCGCGCTTGAATCTTCTTTTCGCTCTTGTGCTCTACGCTGATCGCTCCGTGAATGCTTCCGATGGCGACGGACAGCCAATCCACGCCGGTTTCCGCCACAAACTTCCGCGCTTCTGTTGGGTCCGTAAATCCCTTCCCGCTGCTGAAGAGATCTTCGTAAGACAGGCGCGGACCAGACTCATGCCCCATGACGGCTCCCAGTTCTGCCTCTACGGCTGCGCCCTTGGCATGCGCCATTTCCACGATGCGTCGCGTCGCGTCGATGTTACCCTCTAAAGGCAGCCGAGAGGCATCTACCATCACCGATGGGTAACCAAGCGTTAACGCCTCGTTGATAATCGACGCATAATCGACGGGTTTGTCGTCCTCATCGATTACCGGAACGTGGTCGAGATGCAACCGAGTATAACCCGGATCTCCGACGCGTTGGTACTCCTCCCAGATCGGACGTAGACCGCCCGAGGCGAACTTCTCCCACTCGAGCCTCGCCACCATGATCAGCCCAAAACTACCGGTGTCCCGCAGTGCCTGCACCACAGGTTGCATCATCGGCAAATAGGGTATATTAAACCCCGCGATGACCTTCTTTTCCTTCATCGCCATTTTCATCAGTCTTGAAATATCGTACATAACCCCTCTCATTGTTTAAGCTAATGGTTCACCGTGTCTATTAAATGGTCAACCCGTCCAAGAACGCGAGAATATCCTGAAACGCCTCGCGTTGCTCGGGGCGCACAAGATCGTAGAGAAAACCATGTTCAGCCGCGTATAGCTTCTGCCGAACCTCGCAGCCGTTGCGCTTCAATGTCTCCAAAAACGCCTCCGCTAAGGGGACGGGAAAGTAGTCTTCGCGATCCGAAGCGAGGTGGAAGATAGGTGGAGACCCGGCGCGGGCGTACGTGATCGGCGCTATACGCTTATACGCTTCTGGATCCTGCTCATACGGTACCCCCACAGCCTTCGCTATCGAAGCTTCGGCACCTGTGTTTTTACCTTTTTCAAACGTGACCGGCATTGACTGTGTTATCACGCCTGTCGGCTTGATCCATAAGGCAGGATCAAGACGATAATTCCGAAACACCAACGGATCTCCGCACTCACCGGGAGTGGCCAGTGCCAACAAAAGGGCGAGATGGGCTCCGGCCGAGTCGCCGAACACGACAATATTGGGCGATTGACCCCGTTCGACTAAAATTTTTTGGAACAGATCGTAACCATGCCTCACGTCACGCAGTTGTTCGAGTATCGTTCCTCTGTCGGATAGGACATAGTCCGACGAAGCGCAGGTGTACCCCTCTTTGTTCCAAGCACGCATGAGGTTGTGATGCACCCTGCGACTTCCAGAATGCCATCCTCCGCCATGGATCAGAAACAAGGCTACATTCCGAGTTGGGCTTTCGGCGAAGAAAAGATCCATGGCGCGACTAGGATTTTCATTTTTTGTTTCGATCCATGCTAACGTATCGGGTTGAAAAATATCATCGAAGTAGAGGGTTATATGTGCAGCCGCTAAAAGCGGATGCACGACCTTTTGAATCGTTCTATTTTCCTCGTTCGTTCGATGCATTTTTTATGAGGCTTTTGTCATTCTTTCAATGCTACGCTTAACGGTTGCGCAACGAGCCCTGTAAGTTCAAGAGACTTTCTGCACCGAGATGCCAATCCAAACTACCTCGCTCGTGTCTGCCTGCTATAATACCACGACCCTGCTAAAAAAACGAGTGCTTTTTAGGGGATTAGTGTAATTAGTGTAATCGGTCAGGCACCGGGGGCTGTGCCTGACCGATTACAGTCGCTAGTCGCTAGTCGTTATCCGAAAAGGTTTCTGAGTTCTTTGCACTCTCAATTTCCAACAGCCAACA
>CAZUAY010000014.1:2801-25349 GCA_964618405.1 uncultured Lentisphaerales bacterium | reverse complement strand
TTACTCGAAAGCGGCGTCGCGCGGAATACCGCTATTCATCAGGCGCTGATTCGACTTCCCGAATTTAGACTCCTGCTTGGGTAGGCTTCAACTTGCCTTTTAGCATCACCACAACACCGACGGCAATGATTAGCAGGATAATGCCTACGAGGGGACGGTAAACAACCCACGCGATCGCAATGGTAACCAGCGATCCAGCGGCGGCTAGTAAGAATGCGACAAGGCCAGTACCGGCGCCGATAATGGTGCCCGCAATAGGTAAAATATCGGCAACAACCGAGAGTGGTTTGAAAACCAAGTTTAATCCCCCCATCATCAGAAGGAAGCCAACCAGCCTGACAATCCAAGTGAGCATCCTGTTGCTTGCCTGCGCCGCCTGGATCATGTCATCAGCCGTGTGGACACCGACCTGCAGAAGTTCGATGGTTCCACTTGCCTTTGCCACATAAGGTGCAAAGGTATTCCCTGTCTGCTTGGCAATCACACTCACGTGTGAAGGCCTGACCACATCGAACATCACCCGCACATCTCCAACGCGTGGGCTGGCCGAATTCGTGCCAAAATAAAACCCTCCGTCGAACACCTGTGCCGTATCTTGAATCGCTTCAGGCAAAATCGTCTCACTGTTTATCCCAAGCGCCTCAGCGTTATTGATCTTAGCAACAAGTGATGGTGGCAATGAGAACGCATCGAGAGAAGCGCTATCCACCACTTGCTCGCTTGAGCGATACGGCATGGATGGAGGGTTTTCGTGCCCTGAAGGTAACTTGAAGTCGGCAGTGCTGATCAGCTTATCGGACCATTCTTGACTATACGAGTACTCCTTGGTGGTCTCTGTGCCGCCGCCAAGCTTCTTCTTTGTTGTACTTTTTGATTTTTCATTCCATTGATACATTTCGACGGTTCGTTTTAGTTTCAGCGCCTTTTCTGAAACACCAAAAACCGGATCGGTCAGCGTCGTCTCGGTATCAGCCAGTCCGGTCACGTGAACAAGTTTCCCCTCGTTGGCAGCATCAACGCTGCCGGAGGCAACCGTGATAACGGTTTTGCCACCCTCTTTCAAGGTCTTGTACGTCTTGACGGCGCGTCCCTCATTTAAGAACAGCAACGGGAATGCGACAACAAACAAAACAAGTCCCATCAAAATCCCCTTGAAGGCACCTCTAATACGACTGAACCACGACTGGTTTGTAACTTCTGTAAATCGATTTTCTGACATTACGATCTCCTTATCAATAGGGTTGTTGAACCGATCTTTTCGGATATTCTCGGGAAAGATTTCACACGAATTAAGGAAAGAATATTATTTTTAGCGAGATTAGTCAAGACACCAAAGCGAAAGTTCAGCAATTAATTTAAGCAGACAAAAGGGCATCCCGGAAACGGCCAAATTTCTAACTCGCGAGTGAATTCAGCATGTTGAATAACACCCGACTCCCTTTTCCTTTTTTCTGTCGCAATTTCTTGTAACACACTGCGTTGTATGTTAAAGTTAAAAACCATTAAAGGAGAAAGCATTCTCCACGAGTTACGTAGGCGAGTTCTTTCTGATTGTCGTCTACTTCTTCTCTACAAGAAGCTATGATAATCGATTGATTCTTTAACTTATAAAATGAAGGTTAACAAATGTCTGGCATTGATCTGAGAGTAAAATCGTTTTTTCGCGGAAAGAAAAACTTAGTGATTTCGGCACTCGACCACGTGGTCGAGTACGGCGACCAGCCGGGCATCGAGCAGGCCGCTCCGGCGATCCGCAACTGCTTAGCAACCGATGCATTGCTACTGCCGCGCTTCATGCTACAGCGCAACTGGGAATTGCTGGCTGAACCGATGGCTCCAACACCCGTGGTTCGGATCAACTGGAGTGCCTCTTTTTATTACCCGTTGGAGTATCGGGAAGGATTTACAACTCTCGCTAACACGGTGGAAGAAGCGGTGCAAGCCGGGGCTGGAGCGGTCATTTGCTCGCTATTTCTAGAAGAGGACAACGACCGTCGGCGTGAGACCGAGAATGTCCGCCTTTTTTGCGAGGTTGTTCGGCAGAAGGAACGTCTGGGCATTCCGCTGATTGGCGAGGCTTATGTCGTTGAGCACAAGGAAAAGACACCCGAGCAGGTTCACATGAAGGTCAAGCGAGTATCGCGCATCATGGCAGAGCTGGGTGCTGACATGGTTAAAACTTTCTTCACTGGAGATCGCTTCCATGAAGTTGTCGAAAACACCCCCGTCCCCGTATTCACGATCGGCGCGGAAAAACTCAATACGGACTTAGACGTGCTGCGCAAAGCATACGATTCGACGCAACAAGGTGCACGCGGCATCATTTTCGGACGCAACATTTTTATGGCGAAAAACCCTCCCTCACTGATTAAGGCGCTTAATCAGGTGATCAACGAGGGAGTCACGCCCGAGGCCGCTGCCGCCGCAATGACTCGATAAAAGGAGTGTCGAATGACTTCAACCTGCGAGCCGTCGTCCTGCCTGATTGGTCTTGACCTGGGCACAACCGCTGTTAAGGGAGTCTTGACGCAAGCTGACGGTCAGATTCTCAAGGCCGTTGAACGCCCTGTCGTCTACCGACATCCCCTAGTCGACTGGGTGGAGGGCGATGCCGAGCAACAATTGCACGATGTGTTCGAAGTAATCCGCGCCTTGGCTTCGGTGGCACCGGCGCCAGTAGTCGCACTGGCCGCCGCTGCCGCCTCGGGCAACACGCTACTGGCCGACGCGCAGGGTCGCCCGCTGACGCCGGTGATCAACTGGATGGATCATCGCTGTTGCGACCCGCTACCGTCCGCACTGCAGGGTTTAACCTCCCCCGACGTCCGTCAGATAACGGGTTGGCCCTGCGTTGAGACTTTCCCATTGGCGCATCTGGCTTGGATGAGTGAACAGATGCCGGAGAAAATGCGTCAGGCGGCACGCATCTGCATGAATACCGATTGGTTGCTTTTCAAGCTCACCGGCCAATGGGTCATGGATTACTCCACGGCGACCACGTTTCACCTGCAAGATCAGGTGCGGCGACAGTGGCACGCGCCTTTTCTTAAAAGACTCGGGATAGAAGAATCGCAACTTTCACGTCTGACGGGCTCTGGCGTACCGGTTGGGCGCCTTACTGCGGAGGCAGCGGCTGCAACCGGTCTGTCGACCGAGACGCTCGCGACCACCGGTTGCTTTGACCACCCGTCCGCAGCCCGCGCCGTTGGCGTGTGTCGTCCCGGCCAGTTAATGCTCTCCTGCGGCACCTCGTGGGTCGGGTTCACTCCATTTGCTAATCGCGAGACGATTCTGGCGGCGGAGTTATTGTGCGATCCCTTCCTGTCTGATCACGGCGGCCCTTGGGGCGGTATTTTCTCGGTGTCTGCGATTGGACCTGTCATCAATTGGTATGTTGACAATCTCATTGCACCAAATGAGAAATACCCCTTGCGCATCTTCGACGAAGCGGCGGCAGAGTCTGCGCCCGGAGCAGGCGGACTGGTGATTGATCTGCTCGCACCGCCCCAACGGGTGGTGGGAACGCGTGCCAACATCAGCCGTGCCGTGATGGAGGGGGCCGCTCGGGCTTTGACCGAACGACTACGAGGATTGGAAGCGCATGGTTTTAGCTTTACAGAAGCAATACTGGTCGGCGGGCCCAGCAAGAGTCCGATCTGGCCTGATATCATTGCAGAGATCACTGGACTTGAGTTGTCCGTGGGATCAGCCCATGCCGGTGCCCAAGGAGCAGCTCTCCTCGCAGGCACTGGAGCAAAAAATAGCGAATCTAAGGATTGAACATGAGCGAAAAAAACCGAGCACCTCGTATAGGACTGTTGCCCTTTTATTTGAAGCTTTACGACGACATGCACCCAGAACGGGATCCCGCTTTTGATGCCTTCATTCGCCGGATTGCTAGAGGCTTTGAAACACGCGGCGTTTCCGTGCAAGTGGGCGCTGTCTGCCGAATTGAACCTGAATTCGAGCAAGCGATGGCTGCATTCGAGGGGAAGATCGATGCCATCGTGACCCTGCATTTAGCCTACTCGCCCTCCTTGGAGGCAGTGGACGTGTTTTGCCGATCCGATCTGCCCTTACTCCTGCTCGACACCACCATGGACGCCAACTTCGGTATCGATGTATCAACCGATCAGATCATGAATAACCATGGTGTACACGGGGTGATGGATTTTGCCTGCATGTTGCGTCGTCGCGGACGGCCCTACGAAATTGTTGCGGGGCACGATAGCGACCCACGCACCCTCGACCGCGCCGCCGCGATCGCGCAAGCGGCATTTGCGGCACGTGAGATGCGGGGCAGCCGTGCGCTGCGTGTTGGCCCAGCCTTTAAAGGGATGGGTGACTTTGATGTCTCACAGAAGGTGCTACGCAAGCAGTTCGACATCAGCGTCCACGAGATCGGCATTGAGACGCTCGATGCCTCAGTAGCGGCGGTCTCCGAGTCGGCCGTGATGGCCGAATTAGCCGCTGATCAGGCTCGCTTCGAATGCGACATCGACGAAGCGGCGCATCGCCGTTCCGTTCGCATTGGGCTTGGCCTGCGTACGTTGCTTGAGGATGGCAACTACAGCGCGTTGAGCGTTAATTTCCAGATCTTCGATGGCACCGAGCGCCCTGCCGACACCATGCCCTTCTTGGAGATTTCCAAAGCCATGGCACGCGGTATTGGGTATGGTGGTGAGGGGGATGTGCTAACGGCCGCGCTAGTCGGTGCACTGGCACGAACGTTCGATCAGGTAACTTTCACTGAAATCTTTTGCGCCGATTGGGCTGGCAACACGCTGTTCCTCTCACACATGGGCGAGATCAGCCCCACAGTAGCGGCAGGAAAAGCCAGACTTTTTGCCAAGCCCTTCTTTGTCAAAGGGGTTCCTGATCCCGCCATGCTAACCTGCAAGGTTCAACCAGGGCCAGCCGTATTCGTTAATCTCGCACCTGGCCCTGGCGACACATTTTCTCTGATTGTCGCACCCGTCGATGTCTGTGACGAAGGGGATGCGCTTGAACCCGCGATGCGCGACACCGTGCGAGCCTGGATTAAGCCACGTCGTCCCGTAGCTGATTTTCTGGAAGCCTACTCACGCGCAGGCGGCACCCACCACAGCGCGTTGGTGCTAGGGGATCACATCGAAGCCCTAATGGGCTTAGGCCGCTTTCTGGGCGTGGACGTGGTTACAATATGAAATCTCAACTCAAACTCGGTATAGTTGGTGCTTGCGGACGCGGTGCCAGTTTTAAAGCGGCCTGCGACGCCATGGGCGACGTGATGATCCAAGCTGTCTGCGACACCAACACAGAGAAGCTCGACAACGTGCGCGAGAGCCTCGGGGCTCGCCAACAGTTTGTTGATTATGATGAGATGCTGCGAGAGGCAGAGCTCGACGCGGTGATCATCGGCACGCCGATGCAACACCACGCACCGATGGCTATTGCAGCATTGCAACGGGATCTTTCCGTACTCTCGGAAGTAACCGCCGGGGTCTCAATCGATGAGTGCCGCCGCTTGGTCGAAGCCGTCCGCGCCAGTCGTGGCGTCTACATGATGGCTGAAAACTACACGTACGTGCGCCCCAATGTGATCGTGCGCGAACTCGTTCGCCAAGGCCTCTTCGGCACCCCCTACTACGCCGAAGGCGACTACATTCATGAGTTGAAAGACATGAATGAAAACAAGACGCCTTGGCGACGTCACTGGCAGACAGGCATCGAGGGCGTGACCTACGGAACCCACAGCCTTGGACCGATCTTACAATGGATGCCCGACGACCGCGTGGTAAGCGTCTGCTGCGAAGCTGCTGGCTCGCATCATACCGATAACGTCGGCAAACCTTACTGCCAAGCGTGCAGTACCATGCTCTGCAAAATGGCCTCTGGCGGCCTCGTGAAGATTCGGGTGGATATGGTTTCTGATCGACCCCACAACATGACGAACTACCAGTTACAGGGAACCGATGGTTGTTACGAATCGGCACGAGCACCCGGCGAGAAGAATCGAATTTGGCTGCGTAAACGCAGCACCGACACCCAGACCTGGCTCGATCTCGACACATTGGCCGACGAGTTCCTTCCCGACTTCTGGAAAGAGGGAATGGAGCGGGCAAAAGTAGCCGGCCACGGGGGTGGCGACTATTTCGAAATTCTTGATTTTGTTGATGCGGTTAAGGGACGTCGTCCATGTCCAATCAATATTGATGCGGCCATGGACATGACACTTCCCGGACTCGTAAGCCAGCAGTCGATTCTGGAGCAAGGACGCTGGCTGGATGTGCCCGACTCACGGGCATGGTCATGATTAAACATTTCACAAGGAGAACCTATGAAAACTGACTTGATCCCTACAACCGAAGTTGATCGCCGTTTCTATGCAGAGCGCCTTGAAGCTTTCCTTCCCGAACAGATCATCGACATCCACACCCACGTCTGGCGCAAGAGCGACTTTCCGGCTCAGAAAAACAAGGTCGGCGTTCAACGCAACGTGACCTGGCCCGGACGGGTCGCCGCTGAGAACACAATCGAGGATCTCCTTGAAACCTATCGTCTCTTGCTCCCGGGCAAGCACGTGACACCGTTGATTTTCGGTCAGATTCCAGTGGAAGGAAACTTCGATGCGCCAAACGCATACGTTGCAGCGTGTTCCCGCCAGGCGCAGGTGCCCGCACTGGTTTTTTCTGATCCCGCTTGGAGTGCAGAGAAGCTTGAAGCGCAGGTTAAGGCTGGTGGTTTTCTCGGTGCCAAGAGCTACCTTTCGCTGGCCCCCGCCTATCTCCCCACCAAGGAAATCCGTATTTTCGACTTTTTCCCGCAACACCAGCTTGAGGTGCACAACCGCAATGGATGGATTGTGATGCTACACATCCCCCGCGACGGACGTTTGCGCGATCCTGTCAACTTGGCGCAACTCCTCCAGATCGAGCATGACTACCCCAATCTCAAACTGATTGTGGCGCACGTGGGCCGCGCTTATTGCGATGAAGATGTCGGTAACGCTTTTGAGGTGTTGGCTCAAACCAAGCATATATGTTTTGATTTCTGCGCCAACACCAACGCCCATGTCTTTGAACAGCTTCTGCGCAGTGTCGGTCCAAAGCGGGTTTTATTCGGCACCGACTTGCCAATTTTGCGTATGCGTATGCGCCGCATCATCCGCGATGGGCACTACGTTAACCTCGTCCCCCGCGGTCTTTACGGCGATGTGTCCAACGACCCCAATATGGGCGAAGTCGACGGCGATGAAGCAGCCCAGTTAACTTTCTTTCTCTATGAAGAAATCGATGCCTTTCGCCAAGCAGCAGAACGGGTGGGACTAACACGTGCCGACATCGAAGATGTTTTTTACAACAATGCTCGCCGTTTGCTCGACGGTGCTTCCCCGTTGTGAAGCCTCTGGAGGTTAAACCCACAGGCTAGCGCCGCCACCATTCCTTCAGTAGCAGGTTGATGCCTGCTGTGCCGAGCCACACACAAGCGCAGTTACAACGGTAAAAATCGTTGCGATTTTAATTTGCATGATTTCCTCGCTAGAAGTGTGTTAGAAGCCTCCGAAAATAATCGATGTAAACGTGCTGAGCGTATTCGCTTCGCGCGCATCATCCAGCAGTTCACGGACATCCGTCACCGTACCGCTGATCTCGTCGTACAACTTCGAATCCTCCGACATGAGCTTGCCGAGCGTTCCCTCTCCCTTTGCCAAGCGATCCGTCACCTCGCGTAGATTCGCAACAGTCGCGTTGAGATTCGTGTAGATTTCGTTATCTGCGGAAAGCAGCTTCCCGATCGTCCCCTCGCCTGCCTCAAGTCTGTCACTGATGGAGCGAATATTCGCGACCGTGGCGGTGAGATTTGTATACACTTCATCATCAGAGGAGAGCAACTTCCCGAGCGTGCCCTCGCCCGCTTCGAGGCGATCCGATATGGAACGAATATTCGCCACCGTAGCATTGAGGTTGGTGTAGAGCGTATCATCGGAAGAAAGCAATTTTCCAAGTGTCCCCTCCCCCGCCTCGAGTCGATCCGATATGGAACGAATGTTGGCCACCGTGGCGTTGAGATTCGTGTAGACTTCATCATCAGAGGACAATAGCCTACCAATCGTTCCCTCGCCACGACTGAGACGCCCCGAGATGTCTGCGATATCTTCTGAAACTTTCTGAAGGTTCGACAGCGCATCCGTCTCAAGAAATTCGCGTATCTTCTTCACGGCTTGAGACGCGTCTTCCATGATGTCACCAGGTCTAATGCCGACCAGATCCCCATCAGTCGGCACTTCTGGCAACGTTGGCGTTCCCTCGGTGAGAACAAGCTGTCTGCCCCCTAGAATCGACGTGGCAACGACGGTGATTTTGTAATCTTCATAAAAGATGACCGGCGCGGTCAGCTCGGCCGCGACGTGCACACCGTCTTGATCGTAATAAACATCGCTCACCGTGCCCACCGTCGTTCCCTTTGCAATGACGGGATCGTTTCGGCGCAGTCCCATGGCATCCGGCATGACGACCAAGATTTTAAAGTTCCCGTTCTTGAAGAAAGAGGCACCAGAAACCACGATCGTAAAAATAGCTAATGCAGCGAAAAGCAGGGTTATGAATACACCCACGACGATCTCGACCTTTGTTTCGCGACTGCTGCATGAAGCGTTCTTATTGTTGGTGCTCTTACTCATAGTGCTTTCTCCTTCTCCCATGATCCACGACGTGTGATGTACTGCGCATCTAAAAATGATTGAATGACGGGTAATTCTGAGCGGATAAACTCCGCCGGCGGCTTGATGTCCACAACCTTGCCCCCGCTAAGCATGGCGATTCTGTCCGAGATCGACAAGGCGCTGTGTAAGTCGTGCGTGACGACGACGCTCGTGGTTCCGAGCCGATTGTTAAGGTCGACGATAAGCTCGTCGATCATGCGCGCTGTTACAGGGTCAAGCCCTGAGGTTGGCTCGTCGTAGAGAAGAATCTCGGGCTCTGTCACGATGGCGCGTGCAAGCCCTGCGCGCTTGCGCATGCCGCCTGATAAATCGGCAGGAAATGCTTCTCCCTCTTTGCCAAGTCCCACCTTCTCCAACGCTTCGCATACACGATCTCTGATTTCGCTTTCGGTCATTTTCGTATTCTCGCGCAAGGGCAACGCGACGTTTTCAAAAACATTGATCCAAGCCAGAAGCGCTGAACTTTGGAACAAATATCCGAAGCGCGACCGTATCTTCGAAAGCTCGCTCGACTCCGCGGAGCTCACACACATGTCCCCAATCCAGACGTCCCCCGTCGTAGGCGTCATCAGCCTGATCATGTGCTTCAGACTCACACTCTTCCCGGTTCCGGATGGACCCAGGAGACAGAAAACCTCGCCCTTTTTGATCTCGAAGGAAACATCGTCAAGGACGATCTTCTCGCCAAAACTCTTGGAGACATGATCAAATCGTATCATCAGTAAAATAACCTCGTGATGAAATACCCGAAAATGAGAATCATAAGAAAGTTGACAACGACACTCTGTCGAGTCGCTTGGCCCACGCCGACTGCCCCCCGAGTCGTTGAAAACCCTTGATAGCAGGCAACCGTCACAATCACGATCCCAAAGATGAGGGCTTTGAAGAGCCCAACATACAAGGAACGAAGATTCGCGTAATCAAAAGCATTCGTCCAATAGGCAGACCAAGGAACAGAAAGCTGAGTATACCCCACCACGGCGCCGCCGAGAAGTGCTACCAAACAGGTATAAAACGAAAGCAACGGAACGGTGACGACCATGGCAACCATGCGTGGCATGACCAGAAACCGAAGCGGATCGATCGACATGATTTCCAGCGCCGAGATCTCATCATTAATCATCATCGTTCCCATTTGAGCAGCCATTGCAGCACCCACGCAGGCGGCAAGCACGAGACCGCTCATGAAGGGGCCCATTTCACGGAGCATCGATGACATGACGGCCGAGCCAATCAGCGACTCCTGATTATACCGCCTCAATTCGATCCCGATCTGGAGCGACAAAATCATGCCGATGAAAAACCCCACAACCGTAATGACGGGCAAGTTTCTTACCGCGCAAACATAGATTTGCCTGACGATTTCAGCACGCGAACGCTTCGTCAACATAAACCGCATGTTCGTAAAAGCACCCACACAGATCATCACCGCCTTGCCAACCTCGGCAATGAGCGAGAGCGCATCCTGCCCGACCCTCTGAATTACATTCTGCGGCGTAGGCCTAACTACGGGTTCTCTAACAATCATTCTATCCCCTCTCCGGACGCGGCGTCCTCATCGATTCCACCGAAAAACCATAGGTATCGCCACGAAGATGTCGACCCTTTGCCTTCGCGCCCCAGCAGACCTCCGAGGACCGACCAATTCCAACCCAATACGTCGCGTTCTGAATTGTAGAATGGCCACACCCGCGTGGCCGTATGTTGCTCCCCATAGCCGCGGCGCAAGATGCCCCAGAGCGCGCTGTGGTCGACCTGCCTCGGCTCCGCAGTCTCGCCTCGCGTGTAGAGCGTGAACATTCCCAGCAGATTCCTGTCGAGAGCACTGTTACGTTTTGAAAAAGTCAAATCCGGCATTCTCGTAAAGGTGTTGGTCATATCCGACCGGTTGGAGTACAAAGGCCAGAACCGTGTAAACGTTTCAATTTCGGTCTCGTAAACCTCATCTTGATTCGTGTCCGCACGGAGTTCTGAATGATGATAGATGGGGAAAACCGATCGCGAGCGTTCCTGCTGTCCCGATCTTTCCGCAAACCGAGAATAATAAAACGGCCACAACGCCCAACATTTATCTAGCGTGCCGTCATCGGAATAAAACCGTCCCCAAAACGGCCAAAACACCCGCTTGTGCTCATCCTTCTGATCGAGAATCCGAACGAACGGCCACGGACAGTTAATTTTACGGTAGTCGTCCATCTTGCCTCGGCCATGCGACACGCTGAAGAAGGGCGGAAGCACCATCCACGCCGACTCGCTAGCACGATCGACTCGACCCGCAATCGGAAATAGCATCCACGATTTACCCGGACTACGGTCAATGTAAGTTCCAGACGTCCAGATCGGCCATAGCACAAATCGCGTCTTTTCTTTTCCCGGTCTCTCCATTTGTCCATAGAGCGGGAACACTTTGAATCCTGAACCGCTCGTTCCCGTCGTCCGACTAAAAATCGGCCACAGCACACTCCGAGAATTGAACCCCGCCCTATCATATTCGACCCAGAGCGGAAACAGCACGAAGTGGACACGATCCCAAAACATATTTCGGATCGTACCATAAACTGGGAAAAATGCGGCATAGTCGTCACCCTGCCGCGTATGCCCCTGAAACCAGAAAGGCATTAACCACGTCCGATAGGGAGATTCTGAATCCGTCGTGTCGTCATTGACACCAAAACACAAGAGAAATCGCCAAGAGAACGCGTTCTCTCGACGATTAGAAGCATAGAGTGGCCAGAAAAACTCAAGACGTTTTGCCGACGTCGTCCCGTCCGTGATGCGCGTATGGATAAACGGACGATAAGAAACGCGTTCGCTTCCAGCCGCTGTTTCGACTCGCTCATAAAACGGCCCAACCTCTTGCACCGCTGTAATTTGCCGCTTTTCAGGATTCCGCGAATACAGAAGATGCGCATCGCGCACGCGACCCGTTGTCGGCGTCGAACATCCAGCGCAAAGCAAAAACACCGCCGCAATCGCGACGGAGACAGCAACGTCCTGAAGTTTCACTGCTTTCACAAATATCGACATACGTTCACATTATAGCGTTTTATAACCGAATCGCGCAAGCGATAGTTACCCTTCAGACGTAATCGGTCAGTGACCCGCTCCTTGGCAAATTAACTGCGCCTTTCCCGCTTCGCGGGAGGCGCAGTTAGTTTGCCAAGTCACGATCGCAACAACCGCTCTTCACCTCTTGACAGGCATCGCCAAAAACAATAAAATTGACTGTATACGTGAGGTTAGTCTTACATAAAAGGCTCACTAATATCGTGATCGAAACAAACGAGTACGACACATCCATAAAAGGAGTTACTGATGAAAAAGACGATGACATGTTTATTGGCGGCGGGTGCTCTTAGCATCCTCCTGAGCGGTTGCACCTGTGGGAAAGCTTCGGCACCAGCAGAGGCATGCGAAGTAGCACCAGCGAAGGTTGCTCCAGCGGCAGCAGCAGTGCCCATGGATCACCCCGCTCACTAAGTCGATGATCCCGAAAAAAGACTCATACGGAAAACCCAGACAGATAGCCGCACGTAGCGTGGCCATCTGTCTGGGACTCTTATCAACGGGATGCTTCAGTAGCTCGCATGGCGAAAAAGCAGCAGACGATCCCGTACCCAACGTGATGACGACGGACATCGAAGCGGGCATTCGATCCCATATTGAAGCGCTTTCCAAAAAAAGTGGCGGCTCCTTCCCGCTCATCGTAGACGGAGAAGAATTGTCCCTTAAGCTGGTCAAAATTCACACCGAATATTTGGCCACTCTAGGTCCACACGAGCATTTTGCGTGCGTCGATCTTGTCGACATGAAGGGAGATGTCTACGACGTTGATTTTTTCCTTCAGGGCGATCCCGGCTCAATGGTGGTGACCGAGACCGATCCCCACAAGATCAACGGTAAGCCATTTTATTTTTGGAAACAAAACGACGACAAAACATGGGGACGTGTGCCGGTTGATGAAGCATCACTGCAACTCATGGACATTGTGGTTCCTCAAGACGAATTCGAGTTCCGCTATCAAGTAACCTTGCCTGAGCTGAAGGGGCCTGCACGGCTCTGGATACCCCTTCCGACGACCGATGCATTTCAAGACGTTAAACTCACTTCCATTGACGCTCCTCCGAACTACCGCATTTTAGACGAACCAGAATTCGGAAACAAGATCCTCTTCTGGGAGCTTGGCGCGTCAGATAGCGAGAAGCAGCTCGATATTCGCTACCAAGTGAAGCGGATTGAAAAAGGGGAATACAAAGCGACCGACAATCCCCAACTCTACTTGGTGCCAGAGCAAGGGGTGCCGGAAAACGAGCAGTTTGAAAAGATTGCTTTGAATGCCACTGCCGGCAAGAAGAATGATTTGGAGCGCGCACGAGCGCTGTACGAACATGTGATCAACGAGCTGCGCTATGCCAAGACGGGCGATGGCTGGGGCAAGGGCGATGCGGTGTTTGCTTGCGATTCTAAGCACGGCAACTGTACGGACTACCACTCTTATTTCATTGCGCTAGCCCATGCCGTGAACATCCCTGCGCGATTTGCAATCGGGGTTGCCATTCCGGCAACGCGCAACGAGGGCGGCATCGACGGCTATCACTGTTGGGTCGAATTCTATGCCGATAGCAAATGGTGGCCAATTGACATCAGCGAAGCCGACAAGTACAGCAATCTAGAAATCTACTACTTCGGTCATCATCCAGCCAACCGCTTAGAGTTCAGCCGGGGACGCGATCTCACGGTAGAACCCGGCCCCTCCTCAGGACCCATTAATTTTCTGGCCTATCCGATCCTCGAGATCGACGGTGCCCTCGTGAAAACCGAGATCAGCTTCTCCTTCCGAAGACCTGAGTGATACTGTACATCCTACACCCGTGGCGTCGTGCCCTCCTTCCCGGCGCACCCATCCCGTTGTTAACCATTCGCGCGGCATGAAGCTTACCATCACCCCGATGCCACACTCGCAATTCGGTCGTATCGGACACTCTTTTAACACGAAGAGAACAAAAAATATGATGACGGGTTTATTAGGAATTCGGCAAATGCGGACTGATCACGATTTGACAAAAGTGCCTCATTATGCGAGAATCTCGCCCGTTCACCTCTTACCGGCGCAAGGAGTATTATCATGGCAGCAGAACTACAGTCGCTCTTGGATAAAATTCAATCCGAGGGCGTTGAGAAGGCCAATCAAAAGGCCAAATCAATCATCGAAAATGCAGAAAAAAAAGCAGCGGAAAAGATAGCGGCGGCTGAGAAAAACAGTGCCGAGCTACACGCGAAAGCAGAGTCGGACGCTGCCGTCTTGCGCGAACGATCCGAACAAGCTGTCCGACAGGCCGCTCGCGATATTATCATCGAAGTGGGCCAATCCATACAGCAGACCTTGGAACGCGTTCTCCTCAAGAATTTGGGTGAGACACTTTCCGCAAATTTTCTCGAGGCTTTCTTGGCGCAAATCGTCAAGACGATGGCGACGCAACCAGACGCCGCAGGCGGGATCGAAATCCTCGTCCCGCGCGAACAGGTCGACAAGCTGACGGCATTCGCCGCGCAAAAACTTGCCGGTGCCGTTGCAGGCGGACTCAAAATTTCTCCGGCCAATGATGTGCGGGCGGGCATCCGCGTCATGACTGCGGGTGGTCGCATTGAACACGATTTCACTGATGAGGCGATCATGGCAGCCCTGTCCAAGTTGATGAGCCCAGCCCTCACGAAAATGATCTTCGATCCGAAATGAGCTATACGTATTTCGCCGCCACACTTCCGGCGCTGTCATTCGACGGTGAGCCGCCCCTAACAGAGACCGAATTCCGGGATCGCTGTAGGGAGCACCTCAGCGCCTCTGACTTCGCGACGCTCACGGCTTTGTTGGATGGCGGCGAATCTTCGAACACCTTTATCCGAAAATGGCGGAATAGTGATACGCAACTGCGCAATGCAGTAGCTCGCATGAGAGCTGCCCGCATCGGCGACGGTGCCGATGCCTCCAAATGGCTGCATAGCCACACAGGTTTTGAAGTATCGACTGAAACAGCGGTCGCCGCCGCATTCCAAGAGTCCAACCCGATGCGCCGCGAAATGGCAATTGACCGCATCCGCTGGAACCTCGCAGGCGAATTAGCGGGGTTTGACGCCTTTTCAGCAGAAACACTTTTCGCCTACGCGATCCGTTTAGGGATCCTTTGCCGCAGGGCTGCAAGCAATGTGGACAAGGGCACCGAAAGACTGCGGACCATGATGAAGGTCAAGGCAGGGTCCGAAGCATAACATTTTTTTCATAGAGAGACGATACGATGACAACACAGGGAACCATTACAGGCGTCAACGGCAACATGATCACGGTCAAGTTCGACGATGCCGTTGCGTTAAACGAAGTGGGATATGCCAAAATTGGCGATCTTGCGCTCATGTCCGAAATCGTCCGCATTCGTGGACGCCTCGCCGATATGCAGGTGTTCGAGGATACATCCGACATCGCCGCGAACGACAAAGTTGAATTCACCGGCGAACTGCTTTCAATCGAACTCGCCCCAGGACTGTTGACGCAAATTTACGACGGTCTTCAAAATCCTCTTCCTAAATTAGCCGAAGAGTTTGGCTTCTTTTTGCAGCGCGGCAAGTACCTGAAAGCAATCCCTCGCGACATCAAATGGGCCTTTACACCCAAGGTGAAGGTGGGAGACGTGGTACTCGCCGGCGATTCACTGGGCACGGTTCCCGAAGGCATTTTCGAGCATCGCATCATGGTACCCTTCGATCTCAAAGGCCGTCAAACAGTAAAAGCCCTTGCTCCGGCTGGTGACTACGTCGTCGAAGATCCCATCGCAACGCTGGTGGATGAAAACGGGAACGAAACGAAGGCCACCATGCTCCAGCGTTGGCCCGTTAAAATTCCGATCTCTTGTTTCGCCGAACGTCTGGCACCCAAAAAGACGATGGTCACGCAGACGCGTACCGTCGATACGTTCTTCCCCGTCGCACTGGGCGGCACCTACTGCATTCCAGGCCCTTTCGGCGCAGGAAAGACCGTTCTTCAGCAGACCACCAGCCGCTTTGCACAAGTGGATATCGTGATCTACGCTGCCTGCGGCGAACGCGCGGGCGAAGTGGTCGAAATGCTACGTGAATTTCCACACCTTGACGATCCACGCACCGGTCGCACGCTGATGGATCGTACCATCATCATTTGCAACACGTCTTCCATGCCCGTCGCAGCTCGTGAAGCCTCAGTATACACGGCTGCTACCCTCGCTGCCTACTACCGACAGATGGGCCTCGATGTGCTCCTCCTCGCCGACTCCACGTCTCGTTGGGCGCAAGCGCTGCGTGAAATGTCGGGGCGCCTCGAAGAAATTCCTGGTGAGGAAGCTTTCCCAGCCTACCTTGAAACCGTGGTAGCCTCATTCTATGAGCGCGCCGGCCGCGTCCGCCTGAACGATGGGAGCATCGGGTCGATCACGATCGGTGGCGCTGTTTCCCCTGCGGGTGGCAACTTCGACGAACCCGTCACCCAAGCGACAATCAAGGTCGTCGGCGCCTTCCACGGACTTTCCCGCGCGCGTTCCGATGCACGCCGCTATCCCGCCATCGACCCTCTTGAATCCTGGAGCAAGTACCCCGGCATCTGCGATCCGAAAATCGTTTCAGAAGTTCGCGCAATGCTGAAAACTGGGAACGATGTTGCCCAAATGATGAAGGTTGTTGGCGAAGAAGGCACGACAATTGAAGACTTCATCAGCTACCTCAAGTCTGAGCTCATCGACGCCGTTTATCTGCAGCAGGACTCCTTCCATGAAGTTGATGCCGTCTGCTCCGCCGAGCGCCAGCAATACATCTTCACCTTCATCGACACGATCGTGAACGCCAAGATGACGTTCCAAGATCGTGATGCCGCTCGCGCCTTCTTCCACAAACTCACGCAACTCATGCGCGACTGGAACTGCACAGTATGGGAATCCGCTGAATTCAAGGATCTCGAAAAGAACATCCACGAAGCCGTCGCGCACGCCTTAGGCTCTTCTACTTCAGCCAAGTAAACCAGTAGGGGAAAACGAGATTATCGCGGATGTTGCGTACTTCAATGTGCGTAACCATGTCATCGATAAAACCGAGATACTGCACCGCACGAAGCATCGGGATATCGGTGGCTTTCGTCTCTAATGTGGCACGGTGCTCATTAAAGAAAAGCGGGACGCCACTGAGGTCGCTTCCGCAGGAAGCAAGCACCAGAATGTCGCGATACCAGTCCTTGATCGATTCGTAAACGGACTGCCGCATTTCTTTAGACCGCGAGCTGATCCATGCGTTGACAACATCCTCGTCCTCTTCCATATCCGACTCGCGACGCTGTGCGACACTCATCTTCTTCGCCTCATCTTTAATTTCTTCAAAGAGGTCAACAAGCGCTCCTGCCGTCGCAAAAACACGAAGCGCAGAGGTGTTAGCATGTTTAGCCATGATCGACCCTACCCTGCCACGCCACGGTTCCGTTGGAGGAATTCGGCCCTCGTTCAAATCCAGACGCTGGCAGCGAGAAATCACCGTCGGCAGAAGCGCCTCTGCCTTATCGGTCACAAGAAGAAATAGCGTCTTCTCCGACGGTTCTTCAAGTGTTTTGAGAAACGCATTGGCGGATTGGTCGTTCAGCCGATCAGCAAAGAGAATAACGCAGATCTTCCATCCGCCAGCATAAGCCCCAGAACCTTCCCAATGAAGCAAGTTGTCGCGAATGACGTTAACGCTGATGACGCGAGACTTCATTTCCGGCTCAATCCAGAGCGTGTCGGCATGGCGATGGCCAAGCGCATTTTCGCAATCTTCGCAGGTAAGGCATGGCGGCGATGCCTCTTTGCAAAGCAGGAGCGTCGCGACTCGCTCTGCTAAGCGCAATCCGCTTCCTCTGGGCGAGCCGGACACGACGTAGGCGTGCGGCAGTCTACCCTTTTTAAAGCTTTCGTAGACAAGTTTAAATGCGTCTTCTTCTCTCATCGGATTTCCTCTTCGCTTGTTGAAGACGCGCCACATTCCGCTAAAAATGTGGCCGTATAGTCAAAACACATCTCACACTGCCGGAACGAATACGATTCGTTCGGTGAATGAATGCGATCCTGCCCCATTCCGAACCCGGCCAAAATCGCTGCGCCACCGGACGCCTCCGTCAACGCACCAATAATATGAATCGAGCCGCCTTCATAACACACAGCACAGCCTCTGGGATGCATCCTGGAGAGAATCGCACGCGCCTGAAGCACGGCCGCCGAATCGTAGGGCACAAGCAAAGCTGAACCACCGCTTTCGTAATAGGTAATCTCAAGGCGCATGCCTGGCTTAACACCCTGTTCAAAATGCCGCTTAACCGCATCCAAACATCTTTCTGGAATCTGTCCCATAACCGTTCGTATGGAGAGTTTCACTTCTGCGTAAGCTGGAATGATCGTCTTTCCACCTTCTCCCGCATAGCCACTGTGAAACCCGTTCACCTCCAACGTCGGCGCAAGGCGACCGCGGATCTGCGGTGCCACGCCACGCTGCCCTCCAATCGGCGCAACACCTGTCTGGCGCTTGTACTCAGCCTCATCAAAAGGTTCCGACATCGCCAGAGTAATTTCGGCCGCCGTCGGCTCCAACACGTCATCCATAAATCCCTCAACAGCAATGGAGCCATCCGCGTGATGCAAACTTGCGACGATTCTCGCCAGTTCGATCGCTGGATTCGGCGCGAGACCTCCATGGCTACCCGAATGCAAATCATGATCAGGCCCATGAAGGCGATACGTGAGCATCGAAACCCCACGCAGGCCAATCGTGATCGCGGGGCGTCC
Source organism: uncultured Lentisphaerales bacterium (assembly GCA_964618405.1). GTDB lineage: Bacteria > Verrucomicrobiota > Kiritimatiellia > RFP12 > UBA3636 > JBBQIY01. The sequence continues at coordinate 6,824 of CAZUAY010000014.1, read as the reverse complement.
GTCATCCATCATCCCGGTGTCCGCAACCATAAGCACATCCGCCTTAAAAAGTTCCGGTCGCGACTCAACCAATTTGATCAATTCGGGCGACCCCGACTCCTCCTGACCCTCGAGAACGATCTTGAGGGTCGGCAGTGGCGTCTTCGTCTCAATACACGCACGAATCGCCTGCATCGACCACCAGATCTGCCCCTTGTTGTCCTGAGCACCACGCGCGTAAACACGATCGCCGCGAACCGTCGGCTCCCAGGGATCTGAAGTCCACAGATCAACTGGATCGGCGGGCTGTACATCATAGTGCCCATAGAGCATCACCGTGCGTGTGGCAGCGTCATCACCCTGCCGCGTGGCGAGCAGCACCTTTGGCGCAGAAGCGGGTCCAAGTGAACTTACCTCAAAGCCAAGCGTTTCAAGCCAGCGAGTCAACCAAGCCGCGCAATGATCACAGTCCTCTAAATGCGCAGGATCCGTGCCCACCGATGGGAAGCGCAGAAATTCGAACCAGCCTTCCGTCATCGCCTCCTTGTTGAGGCTTCTGAATTTTTGAGGTGTATTTTCTTTGTCGCTAACGTTGTCGCTAACTTTGTCGATTTTTTTCATATCTATTGACTCCTCGTCCTCGATCCACTCCCTCTCTCATGACTTCCCCGAAATCGTGAATAACGCCGAGACCAAAAAGAGTCAGATCCGGCTCGATAATAAATTCCATAGAAAGCCCCCCTAACGCCCACTCTGCATAGCCGCCCGTGGCACAGAGCACGGTGTTAGGGCCTGTAAACGCTTTGATGTATTCAGAGATTTCGCGAACCATGCCACGATGCCCTAGCTTCGCACCGATCTTCATCGCGTTCTCAGTGCTGTTGCCGCGCGGCGGAAAATCACCTCGCAAATCGACAAGGGGCAATTGAGCGGTTTTCTCGTGCAAGTAATGCGTCATGAGAGGAAGTCCGGGAGCAATCACACCACCCGTGTAGTTCCCATCTTGATCAACAACGTCGAACGTCAGTGCCGTACCGAAATCGGCCACAATCACCGGTGCGCCGTGCCGTACGTAGGCTCCCGCCGCATCGGCAAGACGGTCGGCCCCAATCTGCTCGGGCATCGGATAATCAATGCCAACAGGCATCGGTGTACGACAGGTTAAAATTTTTAAATCGAGATTGAACAAACGCTTCATCAGCCAAACCCAGGTCTCATTAACAGCCGGAACGACCGACGCGATGATTGCAGAATCGGCACGGTCTGCTCCAGCCGCCATCAAGGCTGCTTCGACGGTAGCGGGGTCTTTAATGCCGCCGTTGATGGCCTGAATACAGCTAATTTCCTTATTCTCCCATCTGCCCAAGCTTGTCGATGTGTTGCCAACGTCAATAACGATACAGGCCATTTTACAATACCTCCGCGCGATCTCACGCGTTCCTTTTGGAGTTGGATTCTACCACAAATGCACTTCAGGCGCAACGCACTGAAAGGAGTCAGCGGTCTTATTATGTCTTATTATGCCTCAATCGAAAGCCACCACGCCGCTCCGGCGAATGCTGTGAAATCCAGGTGGGAAGAGCGCCGCATCGCCAACAATAATGTGGTCAGTTAACGGAATCGAAAGCGTCCGCCCCGCCTCAATAAGCTTGCGCGTCACATCAATGTCTTCTTTCGACGGCGCGGGATCGCCAGAGGGATGGTTATGTGCCACGAGAATCGACGCCGCTGACCAACGCAGCGCCACCTTAAAAACTTCACGCGGATGCACAAGCGACGCATCGAGCGTTCCGCGCGTCACCTCGGTCATCTGACCGCACAGACGGCACTTCTTATCCAAGGGCATCACAAAAAACGATTCGCTGTCTTCGCTCATCTTGTACCCGAGCACTCGCGCAACAACGGCCTCAGGATGATTCATCATCGAATGCTCGCTATTGTCATGCTGCGTGGCAACCATGCGACGAGCAATCTCCAACACGGCGGAAATTTGGATCGCCTTAACCTTCCCAATGCCGTCGTAACGCTTCAACTCATCAATCGACGCCTTCGCGAGCAGCGAAAAGCTATCGTAATCCTTCAGCAAGGCATGCGCAACGCTCAGCACATTATGGTCTTGAAATCCTGATCCGAGCACAATGGCGAGAAGCTCAGCATCCGTCATCCTGCTCGCCCCCACGAGCATCATCTTTTCTCGCGGCATTTGGCTCTCCGAAACATCCTCTTTGAGAGAGCGCGTGACGTTTGGCTTGCGCGGACTAGCCGTCGCAGCCTCCCGCACGGATTCTTTTACCTGCCCAGCCAAGGCAGCGTCTTCACCATGACACGGTTGATTTTCCATTACGTTTCCATACCTCCAGTACATCATCCGCTGCTCTTGCGACATCGCTTTCGTCAACAGGTCCCGAGACCCATTCTACATGAAGCTGGTGCCGGAACCAAGTACGCTGGCGTTTTGCCAACTGTCGTGTCCGCACCACCATGCGGCCGACCGCCTCAGCTTGCGACAATTCTCCATCCAACACGGCAATCGCTTCGGCATACCCAATGCCCTTGCCTGCCGTGTCGGAAAAGCCTGGGTATTTTGCTCGTAAGCCCGCCACTTCATCGAGCAAGCCCATCTCAAACATTTTCGCAACCCGCGCCGCAATCCGGCGTTCTAAAACCGCAGGTTCTACATGAAGCCCCGCCACAACAGGATCGCGACACACCACGCCGCCCGCTGGCGGAACCGACGCGGGGACAGCCTTTAATTTTTCAATGAGCCGCATCAATCGTCTCGGATTCGACGCGTCCGACAGCGTTGCGACGGAACCAGGCGACAGCGCTTCGGCATAAGCCCGAAGTGCTTCGACTCCCCCACGCGCGAAGAGGGCCGCCAATTCCTTTCGCCGCGCGGGATCCTCCGCCGGAGGCGCATCGATGCCACGCAACAGGGCGTTCACATAAAACCCAGTGCCGCCCGCTACCACAATGTCTCGCCCCTTGCGCGTTGCCGATTCAAACCCCGCCCGAGCTGCCTCAAGCCAGATGCCGACATTAAACAGTTCGTCGGGGCTTACAACATCGATCCCGTACATCTCAAGCCCCGTGCACTCAGCGGCGGTCGGCTTTGCTGTACCAATATCCATGCCACGATACACCAGCATCGAATCTGCCGACAGGACATCAGCTCCCAACCGCCGCGCCAGCTCATTCGAGACCGCCGTCTTACCCGTCGCCGTCGGTCCTACAAGAATCCAAGCGCAGGAGGCAGGAGTCCGAATACAGGAGTCAGAAGTTGAGAGGCAAGGATCCATGTTAGTCGAAAACCTTGGGGTCAAATTGTGACAAATCGGAGAGAATAAGATCCGCTGCGCCGACATCCTGTTGCGGGTGGCCGGGTCGTGACAGTGCCACGGTCTTCATCCCCGCCGCTTTTCCAGCCGTAACGCCGACGAACGAATCCTCGAAAACAACGCATTCCGCCGGTAGCACGCCCAAACGCTCGGCTGCGAGCAGGAAGCCTGATGGGTGAGGTTTGCCATGCGGATAGTCGCTCGCACCAAAATAAAAGGAAACGCTCTCGGCTGCATCCATGATTTCAAGAGCCTCTGCAATGTGCTCACGTGGAGATCCCGACACAATGCAACAAGGCTTAGTTTTCGAAAGTTGTTTCAACAATTCCACCGACCCGGGAATGCGTGAATCAACCTTATCGCGCATTGCATAAAAGAAATCCGCCATCTCGGCTTGCATCTGATCCAGCCCCATATTAAGATCTGGAAACGCAGTCACAATGTCGGCATAGACATCGTGCCAGGATCGACCATAGACCGCCTGCATTGAAAAATCATGCGTCACCGGATGCCCCTTAGATGAGAGGTAATTAGCCGTGGCTTCAACCCAAGCAATTTCCGTGTCGAGGAGCGTACCGTCTAAATCAAAAATGTATGCAGCAATCATAGTCTTATCTCGGCTCCAATAGGGAGCTTGTTAGGGTTTAGTCAAGCGTCTCAGCTTCACCTTCTTTCGGTGCAGGTTCAGACGGCGTATCCAGCGTGG
>CAZUAY010000014.1:0-2701 GCA_964618405.1 uncultured Lentisphaerales bacterium | reverse complement strand
CGACCCTGCGGGGCCGAAGACGGTAGCAGACGAAAAATACGTTCCTGTGGCGGTTCAATAACCGAGGCGGCCTTGTCTCGCCAGTAACGCCCCTCTTCATAGTTGCGCTTGCCGTTTTCCGCACCCTTTCCGCTTTCACAGAATTCCGCCAAGGTCAACATCGCTTTTTTATTGCCGAGCTTAGCGGCACGTTCGTACCAGATTCGAGCAGCGCTGAGCGATGCTGGGGTTCCGCGACCATCGGCAAACATTCCAGCCATGCGTCGCTGTGCCTCTGCCCGCATCACATCAGGCGTTGCCCCATTCGAAGTGACTCGCCTTAGCCACGAAAGTGCGGTTGACGAGCTTTCTTCGAGTAGCTTCCCACTGTCGTGCAACTCCGAGACAAGCATCATGGCATCGAGATGCCCTTCCGTAGCAGCTTGAGTGAGAAGCTTGGCTAGTTCTGCGTCGTCATTTTTAAACCCTCTTTGTTGCCGAACAAAGGCGATAATGCGCGTGATGGCATCCATCTGCGTACGAGTCCATTTCTCTGGAACACCAAAGGCGGAACGCCACCGCTGCATCGCCTGGCGGTCATCCTCTACATCCCCCTCCGGATTGCGGTTCGCCAGCCAGTCGCCCAGCAGAATGCTAGCATCAGCATAACCGTTCTCAAGAGCACGGCGTAGATACGACATCGCCTCAACCGAATCCGGGACGGAGCAAATTCCTAGCAAACGCACATATCCATACCAGTAGGCGGAAACGGGATTCGACAAGGCTTCGACTTCCAGCCTGCTCATCAAAGGAGCAAGAATGGCATCGGCCTCCACTTTTAAATTAGGATCGGCGGGATTCTCTTCAAGCGTGAGGATAGCAAGACGGGCTGTTGCAACCGCATCGCCCTTCCCTGAAGCAATCTTAAGCTGTTCGGGTGTGTAGTTTAAAACGCTTTCAGGGAAGGCGCCCATGTCAACCTTCTCCGATTCGTCCTCAATGATTGAGATGGCCGAGTACCGCTGAGCCGAGGTAATCAGCGTATTGGCTCGACGTTGATTGTCGATATGCTTCATGCCAAAGTACACAGCAAGCCCCACGCCCACAATGCCAGCAAACATCAAGCCGATGCGAAAGCCCGCCGCTATGATCGAGCCCGTTGCAGAATTTGAATCGAACCGATGGGACTTCTTGCCGGCCTTATGTCGGTGGCGACCAGATCGGTGGCGGCGTACAGACCCTGCCACGGGTGTCGTGTTGTTGTGAGGAATGGCAAGCGGATCGAGAACGGAACCATCCGCAGCATCGCTTAGGGAACGCTTCTCCGTTCGCGGATTGTGGAACTCCCCATGATCTTCGAAAATTGCGCAAAGTTCCCCATAGAATTCAGCGCCACTCGCAAACACACCCGACGTCTTTAACGTGGTGGCAAGCTCTAAAAGTGCTTGATAAAGCTTTATCTTTTTTGTTTTGTCTGACGCCGCAAGCAACAAAAGAAGGAGGTCGCCCGCCTGACGCAAGTCATCAACCATCTGTTCCGGCCTTGTGACTTCCGGCCCTGCATAAAAGCGCAAGCGTGCAATCAAACCAGAATTGCGGAATGTCTTATCGAGAAAAACAGTCTCCGGAGACAAGTTCCCGATAGGGAGTCCGTTACTATGTAAATAGGCCATTGCCTCAGCAATATCTCCGATAATCGTGTTGCGATCTGCATTGCTGAGCTTGCCATTCGTTGCCGCTAGCAACGTGCGCAAGGTCGCAAAGCGAATTTCATGTTCATCGGCATCTAGAGAGTCGTCTGCATGACGGACAGGGATGGTGCTTGTTGAGGTTATCACCCAGTCGGGTACCCCGTCGGAATGCTCTGACCGTATCCACACAACACCGTCATCCTCACCACAGGCAAAATAGGGGATTAAACACGGATGCCGAAGTGCAGAAACTCTAGCAAGCAGCGCCTCATAATCGGCAAGCCTACAGCGTGCCTCTACGCCAGACGAAATATTCACGTCGTAAACACGGTTGGTCGATCCGAACAATACAGCATAACGATCCCCAAGCACTTCCGTTGCAATAAAATGCTGGACCGCTTGATTCCCTAACATGAAACCGTTTTGAAGAGACGGGCTAACCTGTTTATCCTCGCTCATTTCTGAATTGCCTTCTATGCTCTTAACGTAAATCCCTATATTATAGCACACGGCAAACACCTAAGCAAGGTGCTCAAAATTTCATTTTGTAATCGGTCAGGCACAGGGGGCTGTGCCTGACCGATTACAGTCGCGAGTAGCTAGTGGCTAGTCGCTAGTACTACTCCTGCGAAAGTGCCGACAGGGTCCCCCCCCCCGAGATGGGCGTCGGGGATTTGCGTTTAGAATTAGAGAGATCTCCACATAAGATCAGACCTCACTAAATTGAGGTTTTTCCTACTTTTCCGTGGCAACTTCAATTTTCTCTTCTCATGAGGTGACGAGTACGAGTTCCTTTCCATGGATACGAGTACGCAATTGAGGCTGTCGTGAAGAAGCTGGTTTGGGGCCTCGCTTTTAATTCGAATAATCGCTTATTCTCTATGCGGAGCAGGGTGGGGCGAAGCTGTCCCAGCGAGCCGTTTGTTTAAAATTAGCCGAAGCTGATCTCTGTGTTTTTCGAAGGATGAGGTACAAAGGTTTTTCTTCGGCATCGTTTCGAAACATGAGGAGAGACGGCTTGTCGGGACGAC
>CAZUAY010000013.1:17264-25558 GCA_964618405.1 uncultured Lentisphaerales bacterium | reverse complement strand
CTCTGTGTCTCAAACTCTCTGTGTTTAAACCCCAAACCCCATCACCAACATACTTACCCCCCGTCACTGACCGATTACAAAATGTCTAGCTTATTCGTTTTACACACACCGCCTACTTTGCTAAAATTAAAAGAATTTTTCAAAAAGCTAGGAATTCAATATGAAGAGCATGGGAGTAGTTGGAAAACCGATTCGCATCGGAATTGTAGGACTCGGAGGAAGAGGGCGGGGGCAACTTTCAACCCTGCTGAGTATGGAGGACGTTGTCGTTCCTATCGTATGCGACGTCTACCCTGATCGTGTTGAAGAAGGGCGTAAGCTCGTAGCCGAGGCACGAAATGGCGTAATGCCGGACGGTTCTACGGATTACCGCGAAGTTGCCGCTCGCGATGACATCGACGCGGTCGTCATTATGACCTCTTGGACCAGCCATATCAAGATCGCCATCGAATGCCTCAATGCCGGCAAGTGGGCAGCGATGGAGGTTGGCGGCGCTGCTTCGTTAGACGAGTGCTGGTCGCTTGTGCGCGCGAGCGAGCAGAACCGTAAGCCCTGTATGTTGCTGGAGAACTGTTGCTATGGGCGGGAGGAGATGGCCATTCTCAATATGGTTAAGAAGGGCCTCTTCGGCGAAATTGTTCACTGCCAAGGCGGCTACCAGCACGATTTACGTAGTGAAATCGGGAATGGCGACATTAAGCGTCATTATCGCCAAGAGAATTTTCTGCACCGAAATGGCGAGCTTTACCCAACGCACGAGATCGGCCCTATCGCTAAGGAGCTGAACCTCAATCGAGGCAATCGGATGCTCACGCTCTGCAGTATGGCGTCGAAAGCCGTAGGCCTTGAAGCTTGGTTAAAGGAAAATCGCAAGGATTCGCATCTCGCCACGCGTCGCGCGAATGCGGGTGATATCGTCACGACGATGATTAAGTGCGCCAATGGCGAGACCATTCTGCTGACACACGATTGCACACTTCCACGTCCCTACTCTCGAGGGCACCGCATTCAAGGCACGAAGGGCATCTGGATGGAAGATACTCGCATGATTTATCTCGAGGGCCGAAGCCCCGTCACGCCGGGCGAGTGGACGCATGCGTGGCAAAGTGACAAGGAGGCAATGGAGGAGTTCGAGCATCCGCTCTGGGCTGCCTATCGCCAGTTCGGACTGCGTGGCGGTCACGGCGGCATGGACTACCTCGTTCTGCGTTCCTTCGTTGAGAGCATTCAAAACGATGTGCCGCCTCCGATCGACGTTTACGACACCGCGTCGTGGATGGCCATTACCTGCTTGAGCGAACAGTCGGTATCGCTAGGCGGCACACCTGTCGCCATCCCCGACTTTACGAACGGCGAATGGATTTGGCGTGGCGCGGAAAACACAGGAGATTACTCGCTGGACATCATCCCCGAGTGATCTGAATTGTTGATAAATACCTGCCGCAAGATGCTCGGAGACAGCCGATGGCGTAGACTGACCCGCACTAGCTTTGTCTAAAAACGATGGTCTTACGCAAAGTCAGCAAGGCGCAAAGGAATCGGGCTGAAGTTGAGGATGGGGAGGAAAACGAGGAAGACAAATGCGGCCGTCCCGAAAATAGGCTTGCTCCGAAGCAACAAGTATTCTAGACTTTTGTCTAATCAATCAAGGAGACCTACGATGGCTAAAGAAAACAAAGTATTCAGTGATACGGCAACCTGCAATATTTGTGGTGAAGAAGTGAAATTGCGACAAGCCAAGTTTCACCTCAAGAAATGTCGCGAGAAGAATCCCTTACCGACAAGCACAAAGAAGGCAGAGATATTTATGCTCCGTATTCGAGGTAAATATCAGAAAGATTACGTGCTGGTCGTTGAACAGTCTGGGAACCAGTCACTCAGCGTTCTCGATAGGTTTCTCCGAAACATCTGGCTCGAGTGCTGCGGTCATCTCAGCGCATTTACCATCAAAAAAGAGAGCTACGATTGTCTTCTACCGGAGTTTGAATTTCCGTGGGGGAAGCCGCATCATGAAATGTTCAAAGCCAAATTAAGTGAGGTGCTCACACCCGATTTAAAGTTCACTTATGAATATGACTTCGGCTCTACAACCGATCTTGAGCTTGAAGTACTTGATGTTCGAGAGACGTTGGAAACCCTTCCAACAGAACCTTTCTTGTTAATGCGTAACAAGCCCCCTCAATACAAATGCGACAGTTGCGGCAAGCCGGCAACAGTAATTCTTCCACTGGGTTATGAATCCGAAAACGGTGAGCTCTTTTGCACCGCCTGCGCAAAAGGCCAAGAAGAAGAAGAAGAAGAAGAAGAAGATGATGAAGAGTTTTACGGTATGCGTCTTGTCAACTCACCGCGCACGGGCGTCTGCGGCTACGACACCGAAACCTAAGCGACAAAGTAATTCAATCGGAGTTCTCTATGAGAACAAAAATTATTCTTTGTTTCCTTCGGAAAGCTTCTATCCATTTATCAGGGTCGTGTTTGAGGTCAAAGACAACAAACATTACCCTGTTTGTGTGGGTCATCTGTCTCACCGGTACTGGCTGTTCTACCCTGTTGCGGACATCGAACAGTGTCCAATTCATGTCCTATAATGAGCTTGATGCTGCTGTGCGGAAGTACGAAAAAACTGGAGTTGACCCTCGTGAGCTGCGCGCAAACATTGCAGAGGTTTATGCATGTCGATCTGTCTGCACGGCACAACAAGATTTATATTTTAAATCAACACGGGGTAGCATGAATATGGTAAGAGAAGGAGCCAAAGGGATACCCGTCATTTTTATCGCAGGAGTGCTGGCTACACCCATTGGATTCTGTCTTGACACACTCTATCTTCCTGTCCAATGGATTCGCACCGCAACCTTTTCGGAGAAGAAAGTTGATGCTGCGCTACGCGATCTTCAACGGGCACGCGAGCTCGGATATACTGACACCACCTGGCATCCTTTATCAGGCATGTTCACCCCAAGACGGAGACATCTTGACGAACTTGGCTTCAGGTATAAAGGGACGAAAACAGAACCAGAGAATTGAGCGTTGCAGAGAAAATGAAATTACTTAAAAACTGTGACGCTGGATTATCGCGAACATGAAAGTATTTTACATTTCCATGGCTTTGCTTTTAGGATCGCTAAATGCACGAGCCGTGTGCGAACAATTCAGCCCATTTGAAATGGGGCAAGTTCCTATACTGGGTTTATAACTTGCTTGGTTTTTCTGGTACGAACATCCTATCTGCAAATTCCCGAGATGCTCGATTTCCAAAATGGGTACGGTACAAATTTAAACCTAATCATCAAGACACGGAACAGTTAACTGCGGAACAACGGAAACGCCTATGGCTCAAGGCATGGGACTGGGAAGCGAAAAGTTTCGGAAAACCGATGTTTCCCCATCCCGAAGCGTTTGCAGATGAGTGTTTATAACGATAGTCGTCATCACAATCGCCTATCCAACGTCCTACCTGTTTGTTAGACAGACGAAGTTGATCGTGCATCGCTTCAACGTCATGAATGGAACCTAATTACAGCCATGAGATTTCTGCTCGACTGATGAATATTGGTGGCGTTTCATTTCTCACCATGGTGTACAAACCATTTTGCGAGATGGAGACAAACTATTGGATTAAAAAGCAACCCATCGGGAGTCCTTTGACCGAGAAGCATAAGAGACGGTTTCAAAGAATTTTCGACTGACATCGACGCCCATCGATAGTTCTCGACTTCCATCAATCTCAAATCCACAATTTGAAATCTAAAATTCTCCTAGAATCGAGCCTGTCAGGTCAGCCAAAAAAACACTTAACTCCCATCAACCGGAGAACCCATTACACCATCCAGCTCTGCGGTGCCGATTGCATCAAGTGGCACGTCACCGATGAAACTGACGCTCGGCGGCGTTGGTCTCAACGACGGTATTTCGGTATCATTGAAGCACGGCCGTTCAAGGCAGTTCTTGACTTGAGAGATGTCGAAGGAATCGGAGAAAAAACCTTCGCGCGCAGCGCTCCAATTTTGCGAATTCCATGAACGGAAAAATATGTCTGACTTTACAGTTGGTGGCGTTCATCGCAGTGGTGAATTTGGGAACTTCTTTACCGGATGTCTTTCGGGTCTTGCTGTTTATGAGCGGGCGCTTAGTCCGGCGGAAATGAGTGCTCTCGGTCGCCTTTACTAAATCTTTTGTTTCCCGAGTGATTCGTAGCCGGAGATGACGTCGAAGAGTTCTTCATCGATGCCGCTCTGGCGGAGGCGTTGAAAGTTGCTTTTGAGGTCTTCAAGTAATTCGTCGATATTTTTATCGGCGCGCTGCATCGCCGCGAGTCGGCTTGCGTTTTCGCTGGCTAGCGATTCAGCACAGGCGCGGAAAAGGGATACAAAAAGATATTCACGGATGAGCGCGCGCAGGGTCGCATTGCTCCCGCGAACTTCAGGCAGGATCTTGGTGGGCCAGGGACGTGCCGTGAGCTCGCCTCGCCACGTATCATCGAGCGGCAGGAGTCGCTGGCTGACCGGTTCATACGTGGCCCCAGACTTTGTACGATTGTAAAAAAGATAGAGTTCGGAGAGCCCCGCCGTAGCGGCATGCTGCGTCTCGGTCTCGATGAGAATTCGCCCGATCAACGGGGTGATGACTTGAACGGAATTGGGAACCTCGAAAAGCCCCACTGGCGGAATGCCTGCGTCGCTGAGGTTGGCATGAACGCGTTCGCCGACAGCCCAAAGCTGAATCGTTCCGGACAGGGTAGCGAGCGTCTTGATCGCATAATCGGCGATGACATCATTGAACTGGCCGACAAGTCCTTGGTCGGATCCAAACACGACAGCACCGATCATTTTCTTACGGGACTGACCTTCTTGTGGTGCGATTAGGTTCGTCGGGTCGCTTTCTCGAAAGCACGCGCCGAGCCCCAACTCGACGATACGGTAATAGTCCGCTAACGCGCTTACGGACGCTTCGTATTGCCCGATGCTTGCGGCCGCCATTGCTTTCATGGTGCGGACAACGGACTGAAGATCTCCGGCGCTAGCGGTTTGTCGACGCAGGCTGATCAGGGTATCACTCATGCCTTCGCCTTCGGCTTGGGCGCTGCTTTAGTTTCGTTCTCGTCCTCGTTCTCGTCCTCGTCATTGTCCGTGACCTTCGCCTCGTTCTCGTCCTCGTCATTGTCCGTGACCTTCGTCTCGTCCCCGTCCTTTACCGATGCCTTCGTTTCCCCCTTACTCTCGGGTGCAGCTTGGAAGGGAGTGAGCACGCGGTGGGCGATGTCGACGATTGCCTTGCGGTCTTCATCGCTGAGCTTCTTGGCTGTTTGCAAGCGTTCCACCACGTCTTTGGGAATATCGGTCGCCGCTGCTTGTACGGCTTGTTCGGCCTCTGTCATACGTTCGAGAGGGACGGAGTCAAAATGACCATCGCTGAGGGCCAGCAGAATGGCAATTTGTGCCGGCATAGAAACCGCTGACGCTTCCGGCTGTTTCAGGCAGGCACGGATGCGTCGCCCATGTTCGATCGATTGACGGGTGTCCTCATCGAGGCGAGCGCCGAAGCGAGCAAAGGACTCGAGCTCTTCAAACTGAGCGTAGGCGAGTTTGAGATCGCCGGCTACGGCGCGGTAGGCGGCGCGTTGCGCTTTTCCACCCACGCGCGAGACTGATTTACCGACGTCGACCGCAGGCAAGACGCCGAGTTCAAACAGGGAAGGCGAAAGGTAGATTTGGCCATCTGTAATCGAAATAAGATTGGTGGGGATATAGGCGGAAATATTTTCAGCTTCGGTCTCAACGATGGGTAAGGCGGTGAGGGAGCCGCCACCAAGCTCGGAGCGGAGGCGGGTCGAGCGTTCGAGCAGCCGCGAGTGGATGTAGAAAATATCGCCGGGAAAAGCTTCACGTCCCGGAGGCCGACGGAGCAGGAGGGAAAGCTCGCGATAGGCGCGGGCGTGTTGCGTGAGGTCGTCATAGACGATCAGCACATCTCGCCCAGCCTCCATAAAGTGCTCTGCAATACTCGTAGCGGCGTACGGCGCAATGTAAGCGAGGCCAGGTGGGTCGTTGCCTTCGGTGACGACCACAACGGTGTAGTCCAGCGCCCCTTTTTCTCTTAAATTCGCCACGACCTTTGCCACGGAAGCGGCACGTTGCCCAATGGCGCAATAGACGCAGACAACATCGCGACCCTTCTGGCTGAGGATGGTGTCAATCGCAATCGCGGTCTTCCCTGTTTGACGATCTCCCAAGATCAATTCGCGTTGGCCTCGGCCAATGGGAATAAGTGCGTCAATGACTTTCAGGCCAGTTTGTAGCGGCTCTGTGACAGGCGCGCGATCCATGATGGGTGGGGCAGGGCGCTCGATCGGCAGTCGTCCGCTGGTGATCACAGGAGCTTTGCCGTCGAGGGGGCGGCCGAGCGGATCGATGACGCGGCCGAGCACGCCGTCGCCCACGGGCACGTCCATGACGCGGCCTGTGCGGGTAACCTCGTCGCCGGCATCGAGATGCGCGTAGTTGCCGAGCAGTACGACGCCGATATCGTCCTCATCGACATTAAACGCGATACCGAACACGCCATCTGGAAATTCAAGCAACTCATCATAGCCTACGCCGGGTAGCCCAGAAACCCGCGCGATGCCTGTCGAGATACTGGCGATCGTGCCGACCTCACGTGAGTCGAGTTTTGGCGCGAACGATTCACGCACCTGAGTGATTCCGGCGAATGCGTTGTTGAAAACGCTTTGCAGGCTCTCTGATGAAGTTGTGCTGGCAATCATAGTCTTGTTTGTTGTGTTCGTTTTCATTTCACGCTGTTCTTAATCGCACTCATAATCATAATCGTAATCGTAATCGTAATCGTAATCGCACTCATAATCGTAATCGTGCTCGTAATCGTGCTCGTACTCTTAATCGTGCTCGTACTCTTAATCTATCGGATGGAATGGATTAGGATTACGATTAGGATTAGGCCGGGACGGAGACCCTAACTCCTATCCCCTGATAAGTGGCTTCAGCTTTACTTCGCCTTCGCTTTCGCTTGCTCTTCTAGCAGGTCGCGAACGCCTTTCCCGAGAGACGCGAGATAATCGCCGATGCTCCAGGCAACTTTTCGTCCGTTGACGAGGAGTTCGATTCCGCTGATCACACCCGGATCGGTTACGAACTGAAGGGGAACATCGGCTGAGAATGTTTCGTTGATCGCTTGTTGAATCGCCGCGCGTTGCTCATCGGGCAGATCAAAAGCGCTACGAATGCGTGCCGGTTCCGTCGCTGTTTTCAGCGCTTTCGCAATGTCGTCCTTGGTTTCTCCCTCTAGCCCGCGCAGACGGTGCGTGAACACCTCGCTCATACGCGCTTCAAGACTTGTTTCTGCGAGATCTGTTAGTGCCTTTTGTGCGATGGCGAAGACCTCCTCGTGACTTCGCCGGACGATTTCGTCGTTCAGGCTTTGCTGTTCGCGATTCAGCGCCTCATTTCGTTTGGCACTCAACGCATCGGCGGCTTGCCGTGCCTCATCTAAGAGACGTTGACGCTCGGCTTCCACCTCGGTCTGCGCTTTCTTCAGGAGGGTGTCACGGTCCCGATCGAACGCGGCATTTTTTTCCTGAAATGCTTCGCGCTCTTTTTGAGCGTCCGCCATTTTCGTTGCAGCGTCAGCAAGCTCTGCAGCGATGCGCTTCTCTCGCGCATCAATGGCATTTAGGATGGGTTTGTACAGAAAGCGCTTCAGCAACCACACCAAGATGAGGAAGTTGAGCACTTGTGCGCCGACGGTAAACCAATCGATGGGCATAAGTTATTTCCCCGCTGTTTGGGCGATGACGTGATTCCAGAATGGGTTGGCAAAGATGAGGATCATCGAAACCACGAAGCAATAAATAGCGGTGGATTCGACCATCGCTAATCCGACGAACAAGGTTCGGGTAATGGTCGGCGACGCATCAGGCTGTTGGGCGAGTGCGCTTAGCGCCGTGGCGACAGATTTGCCTTCGCCCAGTGCTGGGGCCATGGTTCCGAATGCGGTGGTGACGCCAGCCGTGATGATAGAGGCGACTGCGATGATGGTTATACTGTCCATGTTGTGTTCTCCTTGGGTTGGGGTGTTCTAAGCCTGCAAGCTTAGGACTGCTTGCAGGGGGTAGTTAAAAAGCTTTGGAGGGGTGTGGTGCAGGGGGTGGTTAAAAGTACGGTAAGGGGAGGGGGATCTTTTAATCTCTTCTTGCGGGCTGTCGTCAGCCTGCAAGTTCTCATTTCCCCTCCTGTATAACCAGAAGTATGGGTGTGTCAAAGGATTGTTCAGAGGAA
>CAZUAY010000013.1:0-17254 GCA_964618405.1 uncultured Lentisphaerales bacterium | reverse complement strand
TCTTTTCTTCGGTTTCTTTGTCTGTGTGGCTGCGGCAAGATAAACAGCGGCTAAGATAAAAAAGATATACGCTTGGACCATGCCGGTGAGCAGACCTAACAGCGACATGATGATGGGGAAAATGAAGGGGGTGATGGTCAGCAGAATACCGATAATCATTCCGCCGCTCATCATATTGCCAAAAAGGCGCACGGCCAACGCCAGGGTGCGAGAGATTTCGCTGACGATATTGAAGGGAAGCATGATGACCGTGGGCTGCACATACGATTTGAGATAGCGACTCAATCCCACTTCTTCGATCCCGAAGAGCGGTACGGCGACCAATACGCACAGCGCCAAGGCAATGGTGGTTGAAAGCGAGCCGGTCGGCGGCTCGAAGCCTGGAATGACTGAACAAAGGCTAGATGTAGCAACAAAGAGGAGGAGCGTTCCCAGAAAGGGCAGATATTTCCTCGGATGGCTAATGCCCACTTCTTTAATCTGACCTTCAATCGCCGTGACAATGATTTCGAGAAGGTTCTGCCAACGGGAGCGCGTGAGATCCATGGAAAGCTTACGCGTGATGAATTTTGAACCCACAGCTACTATCAGCATTAATACCCAAGTAAATACAAGGGTCGCGTTTAGCTTGAAAACGCCGTGTTGCCAAAAGATCATTTCATCAGGACTAAGACGCATGACGAGCCTCCGGTGTTGAGGGGGTTTTAGTAATGTGGCTGAGTCGCGTCACACGGGTGACCACCACGCGGGAGACCATGAACCCAAGAAGGCATACGAGCAATCGCTCCCAATGCTCGTGTCCAATAAAGTAAAAGCCAACGAGAACGATGAGGGTTCGCAGAAGCATGCTAAGGGAAAACCAAAGTGCCGGATGCTTGGACACAACACCCACGCGCACGGTCCACCAAAGCCCAATAAAATAGAACGCACCTAGCAAGAGTCCCACAAGAAACGCCACGGCCCCAGGCAAAAGATTATTCATCGTTATCCTCCTGTTCTTCTCGCATGGAGTCGTCTTCTTTCGTAACCCAATGCCACGCATTGAAACACCCGATGGTAAGACCCCCTACTAAGAGTGCCAGCGTCCACGAGCGACCTTCTGGATTGCGACGATCGAGCCACAAGCCCAGCATTGCACCTACGATCGTAGGAATCGTTACCGACCAACCGATAAGTCCCATCATCCCCAAGCCAAACCAGACATTATGTGACGGGTTTCGCTGAGCCCTGAGCTTACGGGCCGCCTTCGAACCGATTTGGTTCACGAGGTTCGGCTCGGACTTCGATGCACTGTGGTTGGGTTCGTTATTCATGTTTTAAATTCACTAAGCGACGCATCAGGCCACTTTCCAGCTTGGTCATCACCGTTCGCACATTCTGCTCATGTTCATCGAGCGCTCGAAATTCTTTGTCAACCGAATCGCGTAGTTGGTCGAGGTCTGTCCCGCCGATCGCACGGCGCACGGAAACGAAAACATCCGCGCCGGTTTTGACAAGGATACCCTCATCCACGGCCACATAGTTGGCCCCCTCTGATTTTGTTTCGTACGATAGAATTCCTGGGGTGAGCGCGGCCACGCAATCGAGCCGATTGGGCAAGAGACCAAACGACCCATCGGGTGTTTCTGCGACGATACGCGATACATCGGTCTTCTCCGCGAACACTTGGAAGGGCAGTAAAATGGTCAGTTTCATTTCGTCTTCTCCTTCGCTTCGTCCACCTTTCCGATCATATAAAGCGCACGCTCTGGATAGTCTTTGAACTCATCGCGCAAGATACGTTCGCAACCATCCAAGGCGTCCTCGAGGCTGACGAGTTTGCCCTCAAGCCCTGTGAATTGTTCGGTTGTAAAAAAGGGTTGCGTCAAGAATCGCTCCAACCGCCGAGCACGACCCACCACCTTGCGATCTGCCGGAGAAAGCTGCTCTAAACCGAGCATCGCAATGATGTCCTTAAGTTCTGCATATTGTGCCAGCGTCCGCCGAACCTCTTGCGCGAGGCTATAATGTCGGTCGCCCACGATCCCCGGCGTCGCCATCTTCGAGCTGGATTGAAGCGGGTCGATGGCTGGGTACAGACCTTCGCTTGCCCGTTTGCGCGAGAGCACGATCGAAGCGGAGAGATGCGAAAAGGTATGCACAGCGGCGGGATCGGTAAAATCATCTGCTGGCACATACACGGCTTGGATAGAGGTAATCGCTCCCGTGTCCGTGTTGGCGATGCGTTCTTCTAAACCCGACAATTCCGTCCCCAGCGTCGGTTGATAGCCGAGACGTGACGGCATCTGCCCCATGAGACCGGACACTTCAGAGCCGGCTTGGATGAAACGAAAAATATTGTCGATGAGCAGAAGCACATCGCGATGTTCATCGTCCCGGAAATATTCGGCCATCGTCAGCGCGGTATGGCCAACACGAAAGCGGGCACCTGGAGGCTCATTCATTTGGCCGAATACCATCACCATGTTTGGCAACACGCCGGCTTCTTTCATCTCGCGGTAAAGTTCTTCGCCTTCGCGGCAGCGTTCGCCGATGCCGCAGAAGATACTGACGCCATCATGGTGGCCAACCATATTGTGGATCATTTCGGTGAGCAGCACCGTTTTTCCGACGCCTGCTCCGCCGAAAAGTCCGGCCTTGCCTCCACGCTCTAGGGGCACGAGAACATCGATCGCTTTGATGCC
The DNA here is from genome assembly GCA_964618405.1 of uncultured Lentisphaerales bacterium. Lineage (GTDB taxonomy): Bacteria > Verrucomicrobiota > Kiritimatiellia > RFP12 > UBA3636 > JBBQIY01. The sequence goes on along the minus strand of CAZUAY010000013.1, from coordinate 14,570 downwards.
CGTCTCAAAAATTTCGGACTTGGTCGAACGTCGCGCGAGGGGTGGCGGGGGCTGATGCACGGGCTGCCAATGAACGTCGGATAACGTCTCACCACGATCAATCACGTTGCCGAAAACATCAAACATTCGCGAGAGGATTCCTTTGCCAACGGGTGCCTGAAGCGGTCCTCCCGTATCCTCAACGGCCATGCCGCGGGCCAATCCCTGTGTAGGCGTCAAGGCAATGCCGCGGACACGGCGTGCATTGAGTTGGGTCAGGACTTCGATGACGATTGCGCCATTCTCGCCTGCGCGTAAAACCGAGTAGATGCGAGGCAAATGGTCATCAAACTCTACATCTACAACGCTACCACGTACGGAAACGAGCGTGCCAATGTTGGGTGGACGGGTTGTATCTAGTTTCATCTTATTTTCTGCTTTTTTAAATTGCATGGTTGCCCTACGGGTTTTCCTTTCAGAGCGTCTGCTGCGTCCGACTCAGATCGAAAATTTCTAAACGAGGGTTTGCCTCAGGGTTGTCTCGGGAAGGGCCTTCGGTCAGCACGACAGTTCCGGCGGTGAGCTGTTTCTCTTTCGCCCAGCCTTTGGCAAACGTGTTCCAATTCTCAGGGGACTTAGGTTCGTGAACCGGATAGACCCCGTATGAGAATTGCAGTCCTTGGCACGTCGCTTCTTCTGGGCTGACCGCCGCAATCCACACGGGCAGCTTAAAGCGAGAGACCATTCGCGCGGTGTGTCCGGTGAGCGTGGGGACGATAACGGCCACGGGAGCGATGTGCGTAACGGTTTGCGCCACATGGCGCGAAATGAGGTCCACAAAACGGGGGTCTTTGGCGCGGGCGTAGTTGGTAAAAACTTCCACGGCTCGATCTTTGATGCGATAGGGCTCTGTTGCGGCTGCGATCCTGGCGAGCACGTTCACCGCCTCGACAGGGAATTTGCCCATCGCGGATTCTTCGGAAAGCATGACGCAATCGGTGCCGTCCAGAATGGCATTGGCGACGTCGGTCGTTTCAGCGCGTGTGGGACGATATTCGCGAACCATCGATTCCAACATTTGCGTCGCGGTAATGACGGGCTTACCCAATTGATTCGCTTGAAGAATCAACTGCTTTTGAACCATCGCGATATTCTCAATGGGAGTTTCGACCCCTAAATCACCCCGAGCAATCATGATTCCATCCGCTGCCTTCATGATCTCATCGGTGTTGGCCAGAGCGTTCGCTCGCTCGATTTTAGCAATGATGAACGGATGATGTCCCAACGCTTCAGCCGCTTCGCGTACTGCGTCAATGTCGGCTGCCGTCCCGACAAAAGACTGGCTGATCGCGTCGACGCCGTTTTCCAGCGCAAACTTCAGACACTCATGGTCGTGCTCGGTAAAGGCGCTGACGCCAAGATCAATTCCGGCGAGATTCACTCCTTTGCGTGAGCGTAATTCTCCTCCGACAAGGATGCGACATTCCACGTCGCTGTCCGTTGCCTTGATGACCTCAAGTTGAACGATTCCGTCATTGAGGAAGATGCGATCTCCTGGTTTAACAACGGCCGGTAGGCGCGGGAAGTCGACAAATACACGTTGTACAGTGCCGAGGCACTCAGTCGTGGTCAGCGTAAAAATTTTTCCCATTTCCAACGCGACCGGTTCTTCTGTAAATTGACCGATCCGTATTTTGGGCCCCGGAAGGTCGGCCATGATTGCCAAACGTTTGTCAGCCGTACGGGCCGCAAGACGAAGCGCATTAATCGTCTTCTGATGCCAAGCGAACGTGCCGTGCGAGAAATTGAGCCGAGCGACATTCATTCCAGCCTGCAGCAATTGCCTCAGGACATCGGGAGCCTCGGAAGCGGGCCCAATCGTACACACGAGCTTCGTTTTATTGGTGGGAAGTGCCATCAGTTTCTCCTGTTCGGTGGTCTGTTCATTCTGAATTTGTTAAACAGTCAACTCCAGCAAATTCTTTTTCAGTATGACACAAACGAGTCTGCGGCGCCATCAAAATTTAAATCTTAGTCGTAATCGGTTAGCGACCGGGGGGTGCATTCACGATTCATTGACCGGTCATCAACGGCTACAGGTTTTTCTCCCCTGTGGCCTAGCCACTAGCGACTAGCCAAATTTTTTGACGACAGTTCCCTTGCGCGCCTAGATGTCAGTCTCAGGGATGAACCGAGACACGATTGAAGAGAGGAAATACCCAATCGCTGGGTTTTGTTTTTTTAGCTGGTTTTGCTTTTTAGCTTTGACGAAAGGAACGCTTATAGTAAAATGGCTCCAATTTACGAATACTCTATGATAAAACAGAGGAAGCCACATGGAAACGACATCTTTCGAAGCACGGACCCGAGCCTTGCTCAATGAGCAACGCGAATCAGGAACGTATAAGCAATTGCAACACCTTGCTGGGCCCATGGGGCCCATGGTGAATCTAGAAGAGCAAGGCGATGTGATCTGCCTCTGCTCAAATAATTATTTGGGGCTGGCTAACCATCCAGAGGTCGTGGCCGCCGCTCATGCAGGACTTGATCAGTACGGTGCAGGAACAGCATCGGTGCGTTTTATCTGCGGAACCTTTGCTTGCCACCGCGAGATAGAAGAAACGATTGCCGACTTTGCCGCTACCGAAGCGGCCCTGACCTACGTAAGTTGCTGGTGTGCCAACGAAGCGCTCATCGGAACGATTGTCGGCAAGAACGACGTCATTATCTCTGACGAATTGAACCATGCCAGTATCATTGACGGCTGCCGTCTGTCGCGACCACGCGAGCGTTTGGTGTTTGCGCATCGCGACCACGCCGATCTCGAAGCTAAGCTGAAAGCCAACATGGATGCCGACGCGCGCTGGGTCATCACCGATGGCGTGTTCAGCATGGAAGGTGCTGTGGCAGATCTCGCAGGATTGGTTGAGATTTGCAAGCGTTACGATGCACGGCTGATTGTCGACGACTCACACGGCGTCGGCGTGCTCGGGCGAACTGGGCGAGGCACGCCTGAGCATTGCGGCGTGCTCGGACAGATTGATATCATCACCGGTACGCTGGGCAAAGCACTTGGAGGAGCCGCAGGCGGCTATGTCGCTGGCAGCCAGGACTTGATCGATCTGCTGGTGCAGCGCAGCCGCCCCAGCCTGTTCTCCAACGCCTTGCCGCCAACTGTAGCCTGTAGCGCGAGGCAGGCCATTACGCTTCTGCAGCGCGACACGGTGCTCGTGGATCGCCTGCGTGCCAATGTTGCACGTATCCGCACCGGATTGGCCAAACTCGGATTTGAATGCCAGGACTCGCCAAGCGCCATCATTCCCATTATGATTGGGGACGAAGCAGAAGCAATCCGAAAGAGCAAACAACTACTGGACTTGGGCGTATGGGTTGTCGCTTTCGGCTACCCCGTAGTCCCGAAAGGCAAAGCCCGCTTACGGGTGCAGGTTTCCGCAGCATTAACGGATGCACACATTGATAAAGTATTAGAAGCATTTGGAGGAATAAAATGAAAGCCTTAGTTAAAGCGAAGTCTGAACCGGGTCTCTGGTTACAGGATGTTCCTGAGCCCAAAATCGGAATTAACGATGTTCTCATCAAGATCATGCGGACCGGAATCTGCGGTACAGATCTGCATATTTACAACTGGGACGCTTGGTCGCAAAGGACAATCCCGGTTCCCATGACCATTGGCCACGAATTTGTGGGCACCGTTGTCGAAATCGGCAGCAATGTTGTCGGTTTCAAGCCAGGGGATGTGGTCAGCGGTGAAGGACACGTCGTCTGCGGACGCTGTCGCAACTGTATGGCAGGGCGTCGACACCTCTGCCGCGACACCAAAGGCTTAGGAGTCAACATCCCGGGGGCTTTCGCCGAATATCTCGCTTTGCCCATGACCAATGTTTGGAGCTTGGATAAGGCCGTGCCACTCGACGTGGCAGCCATCTTTGATCCCTTCGGCAACGCAGCGCATACCGCTTTGCAGTTCGATGTGCTTGGCGAAGACGTCCTGATCACGGGAGCAGGACCGATTGGCATCATGGCTGCCGCCATCGTGCGGCATGCTGGCGCACGCCATGTCGTGATCACGGATATTAATCCGCACCGACTCGAGCTGGCGCGAAGTATGGGCGTGACGCTCGCGGTCGATACAAGCCAAACGTCTCTCGAAGAGGTGCAGCAGAAATTAGGAATGAAGGAAGGATTCGATGTGGGGCTGGAGATGTCAGGAAATCCAGGGGCTTTCCGTGGCTTGCTGGCCAACATGGCCCACGGTGGGTCCGTCGCCATGCTTGGACTTCCATCGGGAGAGATGGCAATCGACTGGCATCGCGTCATCTTCAACATGCTGACGATCAAAGGGATCTACGGACGCGAAATGTACGAGACTTGGTACAAAATGACGGTGCTTCTGCAGAGCGGTCTCGATCTCAGTCCCGTCATTACGCATCGCCTTTCTTATCGCGATTTCGAAAAGGGATTTGAAGTCATGAACAGTGGAAATTGCGGCAAGGTCATACTGTCATGGGACGAGATGGGAGAAGCCTAGCCAGCGCGCATCCGAAAACGGTACGAACGACGAGCGAGGTGAAAGATCTTAGGTATTAAGTCCGAGGTGTTAGCCAATTCCTTCCGGCTTCTAGTACGAAGCGGCTAGGGTCTGCTTTTCTCGCTTAAAAAATTGAACTTAACTTTAGCGATTGTTTTTAATCAGCGTAGTCTTCATTGAAGGTAAAGCTCGGCATTTCCATCCGAATAAATCCAAAAACCAGAACGAACAACGGATCAGAACCTTATTGCTTTGTCGCGCCATAAGCAAAATTTCGCATCGTTTCGAAATACTTCGTCATGCCCATACGGTACGGAAGGTCGTTGTGCCCAGCACCGTCAACCGTGATCATGAGTTTGGGATCCGATGCCTTAGCAAAGAGTGCCAAGCCATGCCGGTAAGGTACAACCTCATCCTGATTCCCATGCAGAAATAGTTTAGGACATTCAATTCTAGCCACCCGTGCAAGGTTCGGGAAAGGATCGATTGGGAGGATGCGAATACGTGTCACGACTCGGACCGCACTCTTAAACCCGCTCTGAATGACAAGACCTCCAAGATCCTTGTGCTTTTCTGCCAAGTAACATGCTGGACCACTCCCGATCGAAATCCCCAGCACCACGATGTTCGATGGAGCTATAGTCAGAGTTTCAGTAAGCTGTGCGTAGGCTGCCTCCGCACTGGCGTAGACACTGCTCTCGGTGGGCCTGCCATCACTCATGCCAAAGCCAGGGTAGTCAACGGCGAGCACAGAAAAGCCTACGTCGTGCAGTCCGCGAAAAATGTGCATACCGTTGGCGATATCCTCCGCATTCCCATGAAAATAGAGAAGCGCTTTGGTCGCTTCTGGATTAGGAAGCCAGACGGCCGCCAGAGCTTTAGGGGAAGCGCTATTCAAACGTATCACGTTCGGACTCTGCCACGAATAACCCGATTTCGGTGGATGGAACATCAGTTTGCTAGAAGCACATCCCGTAGAGAGGGCAATGCAAACGAGAAGATAAATGACAACAATAGTAAGGATCATTCTACGTAGTTTTTTCATAGACGCACTGAAGAAATGGGAGAGTCGGCACGCTTTACGGAACTGCTTGTCGGCTAACGATGCCAGCGGGCATACGTACCGCTTGGCAGTGGAAGGACATTCGCCCCACCGGTCAGCAGCATCTCGCCCGTATCAACCGATCCGGAAATGCCTGACATCGCCTGGTGGAGAAGGTTGCCAACAACCTGAGGCGAACAGCCCGGCGTATGCGCGCTAAGCAGCATGAAGAGCGGATTGTCGCTCATCAAATCGCGGCACATCCTAAGTGTTTCGGGCAAGTCGCGCTCTATCTTGTACATTTCCCCCCCCTCACCGCGGCCAAACGTAGGCGGATCCAGAATAATCCCATCGTACTTGTTGCCACGACGGGCTTCGCGACTCAAAAACTTATGGGCGTCATCGACAATCCATCGGACGTTTTCAACACCGTTTAACGTGGCATTCTCACTCGCCCACTGAACCATCCCGCGCGAGGCATCGAGATGGCAGACACTGCCACCGGCAATTGCGGCGGCCAGAGTTGATCCACCCGAGTAGGCAAAAAGGTTCAGAACATTGCATGTCCCTACGCGCCGCTTCATTTCTGCGGAAACGGTTTCGCGAATCCACTTCCACTGGGCACGTTGTTCTGGGAAAATGCCGAGGTGGCCAAAGTCCGTCACCGACAAGTGAAATTTGATTCCCGCATCTTCGATGACCCAATGATCCGGGAGTCTCGAACGTCCTTCCCAGTGGTTGCCCTCTTCGCGATCAAACACGGCGTCCGCTTGGCTCCAGTCGCTTTGTGAGAGATTCGCTTTCCAAATTGCCTGCGCACACGGACGCGACAGCACCACGTCGCCGAAGCGCTCAAGTTTTCGTCCATAACCGCTATCGAGCAATTCATATCCCGTTGTATTTGATCGTGTCGTCATTCCATGTTTCCAAAGATAATATTAAGTCCACCTGCCAGCGCACAACTACCGGCCACTCTTTTTCGGAGAAAAGTCAAAAATCACTTCATTCTTACGAACAAGCCCCTCGCGTCGGCCGACGAGTTCTATGTATTCTGGGTCATTGGTAAAGTCTGTCTGCTGCCGTCGCTTTTCAGCAATTTCTTTGCTGATTCGATCATTCTCATGAGAAAGGTTTTTTCGCTCGTGCGCCAATTGTGCTCGTTCCGCCACAAGCGGAAAGAAAAAACGAAAAAAACCTGCCGCTGCAACGGCAATAAAAATGACGATCATCGCATACTTGAAGGGTTTTAAAATTGAAGGAACCATGGAAAGCTTTTTGCCACATCAAAGGCGGCACTGAAATTAGGCAACGACGATTGATCCGAAACTGCAAGGCCGTCGAAGCGGCGCCTCGCTTTGGAGGATTAAAACTATCGCAATTATACACGTCTTGCTCACGAACGGCAAGATCTGTCTGATGCACCGAAGGAATCGGTCAGGCACAGGGGGTTGTGCCTGACCGATTACAGTCGCTAGTCGCTAGTAGTCCGTTATCCGAAAAGGTTTCTGAGTTCTTTGCACTCTCAATTTCCAACAGCCAACACTCAAATCCAATTATGAATTATGAATTACGAATAGAAAAAGCGGCTCCCTCGCTACTCGCAACTCACTACTCGCAACTCGCTACTTCTCCCCTGTGGCTGGCCTCGGTGAGGCCGGAATCGTCCGCGATCACCGATCGCGGCTACAGGCTCGCCCACTCGAAACTCACAACTCGCAACTCACAACTCGCGACTGTAATCGGGCAGTCAACGGGGGGCACCCCCGTCACTGACCGATTACCCTACACCAGATCACAAGCATCAGGGGGCATCCAATGCGCATCGTGTCCTTCCCACTTAACATTGCATCCAATTGGATTTGTCAGTGGAATACTCACCGGCTCTCCACTCAGATGTTCGCGCAAAGCGCGGCTCAAGTCGTTGACCGTCATCTTCGACGTGTCGCGAGGACTATCAACCCCGCGGCCGGTGTAGACAAGCTTTCGATCCGAATCGAACACATAGAAATGCGGCGTTCGCAAGGCTCCGTAGGCTCGTGCCACCTGTTGCGATTTATCGCGAGCATAAATCCAGGGGAAATGCTGCTCGTTCATCCGCGCGACCATGTGCGTAAAATCATCGCTAGGATGCGTGATCTCGCTGTTCGAGTTGATGCCCAGAAAAACAACCCCCTTGTCCTTGAACTGCTCTGCCGTGGTGCGCGTCACTTCATCGGAACCGATCACATACGGGCAGTGGTTGCAGGTGAAAAAGATCACGAGCAACTTTGCATTTTCAAAATCCGATAAACGGTAGGATAGTCCATCTGTCGCCGGCAAAATAAAGTCCGGTGCTTTGTCTCCAATTTTTAATGTGAATTTCATTATGATTTTTCTTTCCTTAACTCCTAACTCGTCACTCTTTTACTTTCCCCAGAATTGCACGCGATCCTTATCATCCAATAAAATAATGTCCATCGTATCGCCATGGCTGACTTCAACGTGAGTCGTGTTGTTGTCACCATCCACGATTCGAACGCCAGTAACGGTGGCGGGATGGGAGTCGAATACGGGTTCGAGTACCGCGGCGAAGCGGGCCTGAGTACCCCGACGGCTGATCATGGTCAGGGGCACACGGTCATCTATAGAAGCTCCCGGCCCATCACCCACCAACACCTCGGTTCCCGGCTCAGCGGCCATCGTCAAGTGGGTTATGATGTCTTTATTCTTAAACTGAACTTGAATCATCTCATCAGTCATTCCTTTTCGGCTCGTGGCGATGTATTGTGAACCGGAGAATGCTTCGTCGAGTTTTACGGGTTCCGTAGCAGCCTCGCAAACCGAGTCTTGGCCACGGTTATGGTACAGCCAGTCGTACCGTTGTTCTGTGTCTGATTCAAGCGTGTCAAAGACGAGCAGATAGCTCGGCGTGAGTAACAGCAACCGTTTGTTGCGAGTTCTTGGATAAGCGTCGTCGCAGGTAGCCACTGCGGCGGCGTACGCTTCATTGGCAGTAAAAAACTTCAGCTCGCCGGATACTCCTGCCTGCGACTGACCGTTGACCAAAACAACATTGTGACTGATTGTCGCCTTGTACCAGTTTTTGTGAATAGGCAAACGGTATGCCTGGCTGGCCGCGCGCCCAGGATCGACTCCAAGTTCCGTTTTCAATCCGAAAAACACAAAACTTAGTTTATCGAAATGTCCGTGAAAGCCACCGTAGGGGCCGAAGGCCATGACCGCAACCAACCCTTTATCTCCATCCATGCGAAGCATGGCGTGTCCTGCGCCGTCAAACACCTCAGAATCCAGCGTCGATGCCGTGCCTGTTTTGTTCGTATCGCGTCCAAACATAAGCGAATCCCATGTTGGCTTTGTTGCGAGAAATGGCAGCATCGATTCATCGCCAAAGGCATGATAGGCAAACTCTAAGTAGCGACAGGCTGAACTCAACCGAGTATCGACGTCATCTCCGAAGCGTGGCAGCGATCCGTTCGGCATGGAATACCTGACAGGCAAGGTGAACATTGCCTTAAAGCGCGGATTTTGCCAGAGGTCAATTCCCAGCCGCCGTGCTCCTTCTGCGATCTCAACCATGGCGGATAAGGCATAAAAGTGGTATCCCCAACTATTCTCATACCACATGCCCTCGGAAGTGATTGAAATTTTTGTTTGTTGAACGAAACCGTTATCAGGATCGGAAATAGCCTTCGCCACCCATGATTCATCGTGTAAAACTGCTCCACCCCAGAGCATCGCCGCATTGTGCCACGTCTGCCAATTGCTTTTCCCCTGCTTGTTCCTGTCAATATTCTCAAGCATTGGCCGCAATAGCCCATCGCGGATACGTTCATGATCGTGACTCGTCATAACAGGTGCATCATGGATTAGATCATAAGCGGGCGCAATCCGAGTCGCCAAAGACGAAGCCTCATTCAAGGTTTGTTCGAAGAGATGGCCACCCGCAACCTTGTCCCAATTCGTTTGTCCTCTTCCAGCAGAATGATAAGGATACTGATTATAACGGTCTGCGTAACCCAGAAGAAGTTGACGCGCAAAGGCGGCAAATTTCGGATCCTCTGTTATCGCGTAGGCCCACGCTGTATCGTAGAGACGCCTCAAGTTGTCGCCGTGAACACGACTGAATAGGACGTCGTCGTAAGGTTCTCCCTGGTAAATACGTTTGCACTTCGGACACTGATGGTGCGTCGTATCAACCGTGTTCAGAGCCACCTGACACGTTTCGCATTGGTACCATTGGTTGTGCTGCCCGCCACGGGCTGGGAAGAGGATCGGTCGCCCAATCGCCTTCTCCGCAGAATTAACAAGATGCGTCACAGGAAAACGCGAGTCATCTGTGCTTTGATAAGCCGCGCGCAGACGCGCTAACTCGTCCGCTGTGCACGCAATCACTGGATGCGCCTCAGACCAGCTTGGTTTAATCGCTAGGATGGAGTTCGTTTCACCTTTTGAAGGTAATGCAATGGCAATCACCACCACTACGAAAGTACGGAATCCGCACTTTTCCCAGCAGCGTGTAGCTTTGTTAGTTTTCATAAATTGCACCGTGTGTTCACATCGTTCGACAAGTTCCTGCGTTTGCTTAAGGATTAATAAAAACCTCATCGGTAATAGTTGATGCTAGGGTTTCCAAAGTCAATAGTATCGTTGGGTTTAGAGGACCAATACCAAGCCACAGTGCCGGATTCAGGCTAAGCCTGTGCAGTATGGGGAGCTAGTTGAGGCCCAGACTCTGGAGGAGGATCGGTCGCTCGTAAGCCTGTCGCTCCGGGGTGGTACCATGCGCATCGCGGGGTTCGATGCGGAGGTTTTTTTGATGGACAGTAACGGCATTATAGGCACTGAATACAGAGGCAGGTGGACAAGAACTGTCGGCGAAGGCAACGGATACTCCCACCGGACAGCGGATCCACGCCGCGAGATTGGCTGGATCGTAGTATGCCATGGTTCGCAAAGTCTTGGGCGAGGCGTCCGGATGCGTGCGAGGGTAATCGCACAGATAAGGAACGCCCGCCAAGGAGCGAGTGGCTTTATCCGCATAGAGCGCACTCATGACAAGGGTAAGGAAGCCACCTTGGCTAGCACCGTCAAAGACTAAATGCTGTCCATCCCACCATCCATCGCGAGCGCAAACATAATCCATCGCTCGGCAAAAGCCAGCAAGGACTCCATGAAAATGAAACGTCTCCGGTGCGGCGATACCGACATCAATATAGGAGGCGACCTGATGGCGTGCAACATAAGCGTCCACCTGTGCCTTAGCGGCAACGGGATCCTCTGCAACGGGGTGCGTATGCACGTTCAGCATCAAGGTCAGAACGCCACGGGCAGTTAAGCCCATGTCGATGGGACGGCCGGTTCCGGGACCGGCACCCGGGAAGAAGGCAACCACGGGAAAGGGACCTGGCCCCGTCGGAAGTCCCAAAAAACCATGAACGCGTTGGCCCCGCAGGGTATTGATACTGAAGCGGAAGAAAGTAGCCCGAGAGTTGGAGAACGCATCGAGCGGTTCAAGTTCCACTTCCGTCGGAAGGGCCCGAGCCTGGGCCAAAATCTTTTTCCAGAAGGTTTCCAGATCGGAGGGAGATCGGGTGTATGCCTGAATGCGCTCGGGTTCGAAGCCGACGGAAAGCCAGTTCCCGAGAGCCTTGCCTTGTCCTTCAGGTGGGATCCACTGCGCTCGGCAATACAGAAAGTCGGGGTCGTGCAAGGTGCCAGAAATAGAGGCAACGGCGTTCTCTGCCAGTGGGAAAGTAAAGGTCTGCGAAACGAGGGCGGGAGGACGTCCTGCGAGTTGGAGTTGTAATTCGAGACGGCCTCCTGTCTCGACTGGCTTCCCGTCTTTCAGGACGCGAACTTCAAACCGAGCCTCTTCGTCGCAACGGTACAACCCCTCTGAGCGATTTGGCCGAATGTCGAGCGTCAGGGCTTGCGAATTCGGTGGCGCACGGTACCACACCTGTTCTTCCGCGTAGGCTTCTGGCCCGCCATCTGAGGCCCAGACTTGACACAGCAGAAAACAGGCTTCGTCGGACCGGCCTTCCACGCGGAAGGGGTTTTGCTTCGCAAGGTCGTAGTGGTGACGACTGACATTTGCTGGGCCTCCCTCCGGCGCAATCCAGACTTCGGCAGAGCCGGAGGTGGCGGGACGGCCGTCCTTCAGAACCTCGACCGTAAAGGTCGCGATCTCTCCAGTTGCATACAATCGTTCGGGCGCATCGGGCGAGATTCGAACGGTCAATGCGGAGGCGTGGCCGCCATCCGCTGGGAGTATCGGCTGGGCGGAAGTCTGAGGAAGAGCGAGCGAAAGAATTCCTCCTGCGAGAAGTGTCTCGGTCATGCCAAATCGTTTTTTTAACATAGCGGTCTCCTAAAGTCTTCTAAGAAATATTGAAAGGAGTTTATCAGATTGTGGGGACAATGCAAATCATTAGCATCCTGTACCCATGGATTCCGACGTAATCGGTTCGTGAAAGAGCGTATGCGAAAACGCCTCTCATCACGTTTAGCATGCACCTATTCGCTACTGAGGGTGTCGCCGTACAGTTTTCGATGTGATTAGAACTTCCCCAAAAATAGAACCCAGCGTAGCTACTGGCTTCATTGTCGCCCACCAGACAGTTGCGGAAGACCCCCGGGGGGCCGGCAGGGGGGCGATTTACAATCGTCCCGCTACCCTTGGTCTTGTTACCGCGGAAGAGGCAATTTTCGACCAGAAACCCTCCCTCCAGTTGCACGGCACCGGCCCAAGCGCCTCCCCTGTTGTTTTCAAAAGCAGTTCCGCGAATGATCGCGTTGGTGGTCGACACCCACATCCCTCCGCCGGTGTCGCCCAGACTGACGTTGCGCGCAACCACGCAATCGTCCATGAGAAAACAGGCCCTTTTTTATTGAGACGTTTGTGGAACCCCTCACAATTCAAGCTCCGCAAAATACACATCAGCAGGTACATCACTTGAAGAGGGATACATACAGATTCCCTGAATATAGGCATGCTGCGAATAGTAAGTCAAACAAATCCGGCCTTCAGGATCTTTAATGAAACCTGGATATGAACAGTCACCGAGTGCTGGAATGCGAAGGACGGGTTGGAGCGCTTTTCGTGTAACCCGCCAAATGCTGGTGCTGTTCATCTCGTCACCATATGGCGCATCGGTAATCCCCTCGGTGGTGGGACGGCTCCGTCCCGCAACATAGAGCTGACCCGCGTGCTGGAGCATAATGGGTGCGTGTACTAAGGGACTCATATCCGTAGTCTCCCACGCGGTGTAAGGTGCGTGTGCCGAAGCAAAAACACTGTATGCCCCCTTGATCGTGCGTGAAACAATCCACGCCTCACCGTCTTCATGCCAATAGATATCACTCTCGTTGAGGCCATCTCCCACGCGGGCAATCGTAGTCCAAGAAAGGAGGTCATCGCTTACCGCGAGGTCAAGTTGGTGTGGTCTGCGTGTTCCGCTCCATGAACTTGCTAGATTCTGAATAAGCCCGTAATACTTACCGCCATGCTTACGGATGCGCCACAGCCACATATTTTTTTCAAGAATCGGTAGAGGCGTGTCCCATTCGTAGCCGTTGGAGGAGAAAGTCATGTATTGCTGAATAGGCTTCATTCGCTGCATGCCGTTCTGTTCAAATGTTCCTGCGCCTTGCGGCCATGTTGGAAAATACAGAGCCATTCGTTCGTCACTCACGGGTAAGAGTTTCGGATCGCGTACATCTCCTTTCACCCGGATCTTCGCGATTTCGGTAAAGCGAGAGCGATCAGACGAAACGGCCACAACAGCACGAGCATCCATCGCGATGTGTCCGGCTGCTTTACGGTATCCAACCCAGTAGGCACCTTGCCAAAACTGCAGGTCAGTAAACCCATTATGCATCCCGTCGCGAACAACCGTTGCTTGTCTCAGTATTTTTGCCATACGTAGTTTCCTTCTTTCGCCTTCATTCAACCACCTCAATATCTTGAGAGTGTTGAGTTCTGGTGTTGTTCAGGACCTGTGCAACCAAACCTTCCACGATCAGCGGAGAGTCGAATCGCTACCTCCATAGATGAACCACTATTCTACAGCGAGCTGGGTGAAAAAGTCAACGCCATGTTTCGAAAATGCGGTAATCGGTCAGGCACAGGGGGCTGTGCCTGACCGATTACAGTCGCTAGTTGCTAGACGTTATCCGAAAAGGTTTCTGAGTTCTTTGCACTCTCAATTTCCAACAGCCAACACTCAAATCCAATTTCCAAGGAAAGACTTCGGTTGGACATCATGGAATCCCATGCTATTATCGTGCATTTGGTCCGAGTTTACTCATTTGGTCATTGGATATTCCTTGTTGGCTGCTGGATATTCCATCTCTTCCGAGCCCCGAGCGCTTTTCGGATGGAACCTAGCAAAGGTAATCGGGCAGTCAACGGGGGGCACCCCCGTCGACTGACCGATTACGAAAATGCGTATCGTAGGCGCGTAGCTTGCGGCGCACCGCATTCCGGTAGGATTCGGTTTCATGGTGCAGGTATTGATTGCTGGATCAGCGAGGCCGGGTTTTATGTTCGCCATCCAAAAATGATAGGCGTAGGCGCCAAGCGTATGAACCGCCTGCTTGAAGGAGACCTCGGCCCCTTCGTGAAGGCCGCCCCGAGCGGGGGCGCGAAGCACCCTCTGGCCGCGCGAACCGTGAGTGCCACAGCCTGGTACGAATGCCCGAAGATGTATAGGGCTATTGGGGTAATCGGTTAGCGACTGGGGGGCAAGTATGTTGGTGATGGGGTTTGGGGTTTAAACACAGAGAGTTTGAGACACAGAGAGAAGGGAATAGGAGAGCCAATCAGGAGATTGGCCGCATTTTTTAAGCGCCTGTCTCTTGTTTCACTCGAGAACTGGAGCGATGCGGGTCCCCGCGTCTGTAATCGCAATCGATGTCGCTCCGCCAACAGGGCTTGCCTATACCTCGATTTTCGCTAAGCAGTGGTCGCAATGAACGGAGCACGGGTTTTCCAACCCG
>CAZUAY010000012.1:0-26043 GCA_964618405.1 uncultured Lentisphaerales bacterium | reverse complement strand
GGCACCGTTGGTCAAAGTGAAGCCGATCAGTTTGGCACTAGAACTCCCAAGATAGGCCGCATCGGCTCCACAGGTACTCTTGAATTGGGTTTGATCGGGTATGCCCCCGATGAATCATGCGTCGACACGTTGCCTCAAGCTTTGAGGCACATTTTCGAAGTTTCATACTCATAGTGTAATCCTCCTTTTATGCGTTGAATTATGATAGATTAACGATTTAGCAATTAAATACTCTGTTGTCTCTTGGAGATTTAATCAGCTTTTCTGACAAGCAGGATCTGATCGCAAAGCACACGGTCGTTATCCGTTTGGCCGCCGTAGGTGGGGCCTTCAAACTTGAGCGAGACATGCACGTCGTAGTGGTTGTTGGCACCCGCTTCATACAAACGGGCCCCCACGGCGAGCGTTGTGCTCCAGCTTTTGGCAGAAAACCAGATCTGACAATTCGGTGTCACTTCGACGTCGCTAAGGGCATACATCTTATAGACGTCTGGCTCAATGTCTGGGAGCGTTAATGCGCGTTGCAAGGTAAAGGTTTGCGACTGTGTTCGCTGCCAACTTGCCACGGCATTCGGTGGCAAAGGGCGCAAAGCCGTCGGATCGCGCGTAGCCCACCCCTCCCCTGGATGGAACCCAAAGTGGAACGGAATGTCCGGCAAATCAACCAGTGCCGCAAACCCGAAGGCTGCATCGGTATCGATTACTGGCTTAGGATCTTGCGTATTGACGGGCGTGAAACGATGCACTCGCGACGGATCCAGCGTGTCGAAGGGTGGCGGGAGTGGTTTTTCCTTGCAAGAGGCTTTGAGCGTGATGGCCGCCTCAAAATCTTCGACCGCCGCTTTTTCTTCCGCTCGCATACTTCTGAACGGTGGACGCCCTCTGTCAAGACGCGCCCTGTGAACTTGATAATCGACAAAGTAATCCGAGTATTTTTGAGCGAGATCATTCCAGCGGGCCAGCGTGGAGAACTCAAGCGTCCGCCTGAGCCGCCACACGTTTTCCAAGCAGCGCGGATCCGACGCGGTGTCTTTTTCCATTCTGTCAAAATAACCCTGCCAACGCCGTATGTTTTCGAGTGACAGATAAGCGTGCTGGCCGTAAAAATCGATCGATCTCTGCCACATACTCATGCGGACTTTAAGTGCGCGCTGTGCCTTCTCAAGCTCGTCGCGGTATTTTCGTGCCAGTGATGCGGCTGCGCCGTACTGGTACTCGGTGAATTCCGCGATCAGGGTTGGCACATCGCTGTTTACATCCTGCGTCAATTTACAGTAAAGGTAAATTTGCAACTCGGTAAATCCGTCTCCTCCCCAGGCCGATGCTGAGCTATATTCAAAATAAATACCTTCGCAATTCGCCTGTTTCATCAAGCGCATATCGGCCACCATCCGTTGAATGATGCCGGAAGGCAGATAGGGTGCCCCACGCCTTCCAAACGGGTTCGGGTAAACCCACGTCCAGAGGTGCGACGCCAGCTTGCTCCAGCGCAGAAACTCCTCGTACGCGGGTTGATTACGCGGATGAGTCCATTCAAGGTTACACGATTCCTTAACGGTACAATATTGCACACTTAGGTTGCGCGGAAAGATCATGCCTGCGGGAAGCGTGGGCGGCTCCCGTGTCTGGAAATAGGCAATCGTCAAGACCGTCATCTCTGGGTACTGGATCTCAAGCGTGGGGCAGAACTCGAACAGGTAATCGAACATCGGCCCACCGGGACAGGCATACTTCTCCTCCAGTTTGATGCAATCCGGGCATTCGCAAAAACGTCCGTCTTGGTCATTTGCAAACAGATTAACAATGAGGCTCGGATTGTCCGACCGCCGGATATGTTCCAAAATGTTTGCGGTCAACTCCTTACGCAGGGTCGGATTGCTAAAGCAAAGCTGATGTTCGCTGATCCGCTGCCCGGCCTTGTTCAGAGTGAAAAATTCGGGGTTCGTTTTAAAATAATTTTTGTTTGCGATCCAGTCGAATGGAGGGAGCGAATGTGCTGACTTTTCCGGATACGGTGGAATGTACCCAAAGAGGCAATGTCCGCCGATTGTCGATTTGGCGGAAACCATGCCGGGAGGGGTACACGCATCCAGCCACAACTGAGCCTGCTGCCCCTCGATCAGCCCGTTGTTGACGGTTCCGTTCAATCGCTCGTTAACCCAAGCGGCGGCTCGCACAGCCGAACGATACTCCGTGAACCCCATGTTCATGCCCTGCTGATAGGAAAAAACGGAATTAAATGGTACCCCCCGATAAGCAAACGCAAATCCGCGCTTGCGTTCGAAGGGCACGACAACGAGGTTCGGTTCAACCCGAAACACGGGTGGATCGAATCTTGTGTACCAGCGCCGCCCTAACGTGGTTTCCATGAAGTCGAGCACAGCATGGAAGTTGCCGTGAATACCTTCTCCATAGAGCGCGATGTCTTCGCCGACGCTTCGGCACACGTATTCCTGGTCTTCCAACGCCAGCGGCGGATCGGGCATCAGTGTTTGCCGCATTGGCGCACTCAGGCCGACGAAGATGCGCTTTTTTTCCGGGAGCGCTACATCCAGCGCGACGACTGGAAAGGAGGCACCGGTCTTCTCAAACAGAAAGTTCGTCAGGATCGTAATGGCGTAGTCGTCCACCGCCGTTGGTTTTTCAGGCCCGATGATCGTGTACCCAGAACTGCCCTCTTGCGCGAGTTGCAGAGACGCAGTCTCCGCGCCAGCAACAACCGCCGTCATGCACAGCAGGATCACCCATAGCGTGTTTTTTAGCGTCATTAGAAGTAACCTCCTTTATTCAAGATTTCTTCAATGGAATCTCCTTGGCGGACCCAGGCGAAAATATCGTTTTCAGTGCGTTCAATTCCCTCCGCGCGTAGCAGCACGTCGTAGGCGATTTCACGGGGAATGCATAGCACACCGTCGATATCACCGAAAATGATATCTCCGGGGCGCACGGTGACTTTCCCAATCTTTACTGGTACCTGATAATGGGTAATCATGCAGCGACCGAGCGAACCATTGCTCGTACGGTATTTGTAAAAAACAGGAAATTTTTGTTCAAGAATCTGCTTGGTATCACGAATCCCGCCGGCGATCACTGCACCGCGGATTTTACGGGCCATGGCGGTGGCCGTCATGACACCTCCCCACAGCGAACCGTCGGCGTCGCTGGACGTATCCCAGACCACAACGCCGTCAGGTTTCATTTCGTCGAGCATCTGGGCGCGGAACGTCATTTCGCCCTCGATCATCACTTGTGGAGCACTTTTGACGGTGAATGCTTCGCCGCAGACGACCATTTCATCGCGCAGCGGCATGATTTCGCTGGGAAGATTTTGATCCAGAAGGCAAAGCTCTCGCATGACATCGTTGATGCATCCGGTGTAGAGTTTTTCGTAGCGTTTGCAGAGTTCCGTGGTTGGAATCGAAAATGGTTTCGACGGAATATACTGTCTGGTTTCAATGAGACGGTTTAGCTTCATCAGACCGGCTTCCTTCGTCGTAACTGCTTTCATGTCCCTTAATGATGGCATGGTAGAATCCTTTTTTATGTCAGTTATGAAATGATGATATCAAGTTCGTTTTTGTGCTGTTTTCCAAGATGAAATGTCTTATTGACAGTTTTTTCTCCAGCGGTGATGACGAGATCATAGTCACCGTAAAAGCCCTTAAACATGAGTTCATCAATTTCTCCGCTGTCGAGTGAGAGATTGCTGCGCCACGTTTTTTCAAAAAGCTCTTTGAGGACGAAATAGGCCGGCTTGGGGGTGAAGTCATGGCGAACCAGCCCACCATGATAATAGTTTTCCCCGGATGTCATATCTCCCTGTATCGTACCATGAGCGAAGCCATCCACAAGATTCCAATAAACAATCGCTTCCATGGCGGGATGGCTGAACCAGATGCTATAGACGTTTCGAAGAATTTCCGCTTGGATTTCTTCGTCTTCTTTGGCGTAACAGTAGGTGGGAAAAGTCAGTTCGGTTATCTGGATGGGACGTCCAAATCGAGCATAGCAATCGAGCACGTCGAAAATGCGTTCAGGGTCGTAGAACGGAGCCGTTCTGACGAGCTCATCCTCTGCCCGGAAAAACATGTGATACTGCATCCCGATGGAATCAATACGAGTCCCTTTTCTCAGAGCACGTTCGATCTGCATGTAATACAGACTGCGGCTCCCCAAGAAGTGCTCGCGATCCCAAATGCGGGAGGCGGCTTCATTGATGATCAGACGGTTATTATGAAAATAACGTGCTGCGGTTTCAAAACTCCATTCCACAAAATCAGGTTCTTTGTAAAACGGAACGCGGGTGTCAAGGAAATTCCAAAAGGTTTCGTTGGTGACCTCCCAATCCGAGATCCGCTGCGCATAGCGTTGCGCCAGTTCACGAAAACGTTTGTCTAAGCTGCGTTTTGCCTCAGGGATTTCTCGGGACACCCACCCCGGCATGTAACTCGCATAATTGAGGCAGTGAGCCTTGGGCTGAATCCCGTTTGCCTCGCAGTATTCTAAACAGAGGTCGGGGGGAGGACGGCGATAGATTTTAGGACTATCTTTTGCAAAGCGTGGCTTGCCCTCTTCCGGTTCGAGGTCGCTCCAGTAGAAAGGAAGCGTCGCGATGTTGAATACCGACGCGAAAAGCTCCCGATACGCTTCATTCTGCTCCGGACTATTAAATTCGTCCAGCATAAAAAGATTGGCACCAACCTTGAAGTCATGCGTTTTTTGCTTCACTTCGACATGGACGTTTTTCAACGGTTGCTCGTCTGGGGTCATGAACCGTAGCGTAGCGAATCCTTTGCGACCGGTTTCGATTCCGTGCAGAATCCGATCATCCATGTAGGCGCGTTTCTTCTCAAAAGGTTCCAATACTTTTCTGCGATCCATTTTTTGCTCCTCCGTTATTAGTTTTTATTCAGGACCACTGACGGTCATTGGCCCACTCGTTGTCCCATTGCTCGGTTGATTCCCAAGCAACAGGAAAATCAGCATGGAGTTTCTGTGCGATCAGTTCTTCGTTGAGGTCATCGATCCCCAGTCCCGGCTTGTCCGGAACTGCAATAGTGCCTTCTTTGATTTTCAGTGCAGGGCAGATCAGGTCTCCCCACCAAGGTATATCAACCGAATGCACCTCCAACGACATAAAGTTTCGGGTAGCGGCTGCTACATGAACAGCCGCCATGCAGGCAATGGGGCTTTCGGCCATGTGGATCGACATCTGAGCCCCGTAATCCTCCGCCATATCGCCGATCTTTTTGGTTTCGAGGATACCACCGGCGGTCAGCACGTCGGGATGAATCACCGCCAGTGCGCCAGATTCCAACAACGGTTTAAATGATTCCTTGAGATACATGTCCTCTCCCGTTCCGATCGGTGTCGTGGTTGCTTGGGCTAGGCGAACGTACTGAGACGTCATTTGCCAGGGAGCAGGATCCTCCATCCACGCGAGGTTGTATTTTTCGAGCCGTCTTCCTAGCTTGATGCAGTCCTCCAACGGAATATGCCCGAGGTGGTCGATGGCCAGCGGGACTTCATAGCCGATTTCAAGACGAACTTCAGCCAGATAATTTTCCAGAAAATCCAACCCTTTCTCCGTTAAATGTATGCCAGTAAAAGGGTGGGCGGTATTGAATAAATCGTAGGCCTCACCTCGCATCGCGCGTGGGTCGATAGAGCCACCGGGAGTTGAAAAGACAGTTTTCTTGTATTCCTTCATCTTGTCAAGAAATCCGCTCGGTGCACTAAGACATCCCGGTTGATCAATCAGCAGTTCGATCCCAAGATCCATTTTGAGAAATGTGAACCCCTTCTGCATGCGTTCTTTTAACGCTTTACCCATGTCGCGTCCGCCACCGGCCGAGTCGGTATCGCAGTAAAGACGGATTGCGTCACGAAATTTGCCTCCGAGCAATTGCCAGACAGGTACGCCCCAAGCTTTGCCGGCCAAATCCCAGAGTGCCACTTCAATGCCACTGACACCACCTGCCTGACGTGAAGGGCCACCGAATTGTTTGAGTCGACGGAATAATTTTTCAACGTTGCAGGGGTTTTCTCCGAGAATGCGGCTTTTGAGCATTGCGGCATAGGTTCGGCTCGATGCATCGCGGACTTCGCCGTAACCGATCAGTCCCCGATTGGTATAAATCTTTATCAGGGTACAGCGTTTGGGCGCACCGTCAATATCCGCAAAACGCATGTCGGTAATTTTCAGTTCAGATGGATTGATCTTCTTAGCCATGAATTATGCCTGCTGTTTTCAACACATCGTATGGATCGGTTTCGGGGTGGGCGGATTCGTGGGTCAGAGACTCATCCCGCCATCGATATAGAGAGTTTGTCCGGTGATGTAGGATGAAGCATCGGAGCAGAGCAGCAAAGCTGCACCGACGCAGTCTTCGGGTTGCCCAACGCGGTTCGCGGGAATCTTTTCGAGAACTCGCTGGAGGTAGGTCGTATCATCGAGAGACAACTTGTTGCGATCCGTATCGATCACACCGGGGGCAAGAGTATTAACCGTCACTCCTGTCGGCGCAAGTTGTTTGGCGAGGTTGTGGGTCAGGTTCTCCAAAGCGGCTTTGCTGGCGGCGTAAATTGCCATCTCAGGATGAGGCACTGTCTGCTGAACACTGCCTATCATCAGCATGCGTCCCCAGCCTCGTTCCACCATGGGCGGTGCCAATCGTTGAGCCAAATGCAAAGCCGCAAAAAGGTTGGCGTTAAACTGTTCGAGTGCCTGCTCGTGCGTAATCGCGAGCCAATCGGTTCGGTATTGGATGGAAGCGTTGTGAATCAGAATGTCGATGCGACCGAAGGCATCAAGCGATTGCACCACGATTTGTTCGACGGCGTTTACATCACGAAGATCGCCCTGAACTGAAACGGCCCGGCCTCCAAAGGCTTGAATGCTTTTACAGACCTGATTGGCGGCATCTACATTCTCCGCGTAATGCACGACAATGTTGGTGCCTGCTTGTGCCAAGCCCGTGGCCAAGGCTGCGCCAATGCCGCGACTGGAACCGGTGATTAAGGCGGTTCGTTCTTTCAACATGAATGTCGAGGTGTTATTCATCTTGTTCTTGCCGTATTGCTGCATGTTTCCATACCAATCCTTCTTCGTTTCTTATTTATATCATAGAGGGAAAGATGATAATAGGGGATAGCAAGCAAAGAAAACTCACGATTCCAGCAAAAAAGTTGTTAAGAGCGTGAGGAGGTGTTTTGTCTGAGCAGCCCAGTCGTCGAATTCGGGCCGTTCGTAAAATTCATGGAATTTGACGGTGCTCTTAGAATTTAGTATAAATAGAGCTATGACACTGAAAAATGCGAAAATAGATCGGTCGCCTAAGGTGCTGATTGCGTTGCTGATGTCTGCCAAAGCCGGGCAGGATAAGCTTGCCGGCATTTTTCGTTATTTGCGTGAAGGTTCCCGGTGGAATTTTTCCATTTTTCGAACTGCACACGATCTCGCTGCCTGCATTTCGAATGCGCAAAGTGCCTGCGTTTTCGATGGCGTGATTTTCAGCCTGCCCGATCCCCCCGAGATCATCAATCAAATTGCCCAGATTGATGTGCCAATTGTGGTTGTGGATATTCTCGATGCTGACATTCTTCGAGCACGGACGAAAGATGTTGCGTTTGTGCACAATGATGCCAAACAGATTGGGCGTTGCGCAGCGGAGTATTTGATGAGTCAGGGGGTGTTTCGTAGTTATGTCTATGTAGGCATGCCGCGCGGTTTCGCTTGGTCGCGGCTACGTCAGTTAGCTTTTTGTGAGGCGATTGAGCGGAAAGAACAATGCTGCCATGTTTTTACAAGTCAATCATCGACAACACGCCCGGCCCGCGACGGGATGCTCGATGGCCTTGTTCCATGGCTCAGCGCGTTGCCGAAGCCTGTGGGGCTGTTAGTAGCTTGTGATGACCTGGCACGACAGGTGCTGGAACTGTTTGTTGACGTAGGAGTTCGCGTACCGGAAGATGTCGCCGTTCTCGGCATCGACAACGAATACGTTATTTGTGAGAATACGCAGCCGCCGCTCACAAGCATCCAACCACCTTTCGAGGAAGAAGGGTACCAGGCGGCGCGATTGCTCGATGAGATGATGACGAACAATAAGGTCCAGCCGATGACGGTTACGTGTGGCGTATCGCATGTTTTTGAGCGCCAATCGACGCGCCCGATTTCGCACGCCGGCGTGCTGATCCAGAAGGCATTGTCGTTTATTCAGGCCAATGTTTCGTCCGATATCAGCGTTGATGATGTCGTTCGGCACCTCAAGGTTTCGCGTCGGCTGGCAGATTTACGTTTCCACGAAGTTTGCGGAAAAAGTATCATGGCTACGATTCGTGATGTCCGGCTTGATCAGGTGGCCAAGCTGTTGGACGAATCAGATTTGCCTATCGGTGAACTTGCTTCTTGTTGCGGATATAATAATGAAAACAGTCTGAGAAACCAGTTCAAGGCGAAATTTCAGATGTCCATGCGAGATTATCGGAAGCTCGACGGGGATTTTTCAAGCCGAAGAGCACAGAGGAAAAAGAAAAAGATGGAGAGTTAGGGCTCGACTAAGGTAAATTTAAACCATAAAATTCCCCATGATCCCCACGCATCATCCTTGATTTATTGCTACTGGCGTATGCCGTGAGATGATGCCACAATTTCACAGCATGGTATATCGTTGCATGGCTTGCGAGCTACACTCTGAAGCGGGAGTGTCAGGGCTGACGCATCAAAATTCGAGATCAGACGCGACCAGAGGAGGCACAGGCGCGGCTGTTGATCAGATTTTCGTCTTTTTTAAGATGATGTTGACGTATTCCTCTGCCAGTCTGACAAACCTCTGATATCCTTCGATCGCCTCGGTGAGGCTTTGTGCTTTTTCCAATGGAGTGTACCGGACGAAGTTTCTTCCGTAATGAGCCAGCCTCCTCCAGTAGCCCGATGAGCATGGTGGAATGCTTCATGACCATCACCGGCCCGAAGGTGGAGCGCACTCGTCTGCACAACCTTGGTGACATCCTCATCATCGCGCTTGCTTTCTGGGCGTGGGATAAAATGGAGAAGAAACCCTGAATTGAGTATTGGTGGCCGCTAACACTATCCGAGACTCCTCCCCCTTCCTGCTTTCCTGAGTTCCATATTCAATCCCGTCAACCGAAAGCGACAACCATGCGGAATCGCATGAGCGAAAGCCTAATGGGAAAAACTTGATGCGTAAGCTCTGGCGAAGACTACCGTTGCGATGCGGCTTTGAGCTGTTTGTCCGGCATCCGCGAAAACTCCACACAAAAATTGACAGGATGAGGCAAATGTGAGAACATTCGACCCCGATTCAAAAGCAGTAGACGTGTGCCCGCGAGAGCGTGCGCAAGCTCGTGCGTAAACGCTCCATTCAGACAAATCTCCTCGCACATACGACCCAATTCAAGGACCCTCATCATGAAACTTCCCGTAAGCTGGTTGGCAGACTATATCGACATCGCCGACATGTCCATAAACGACCTAGCAGACCGCATTACATTCGCCGGTATCGAAATCGAAGGGATCGAACAGGTTGGCCCCTGCTTGGACAACATCGTGGTGGGCGAAGTCCGCGCCTGCGAAAATCACCCAAATTCCGACCACCTGCATATCGCCAAGGTTTTTGATGGTGAACGCGAAATACAAGTCGTCTGTGGCGCCGCAAACTGCCGCGCGGGTCTCATCACCCCCTTCGCTAAAATCGGCGCCGTCTTGCCCGACGGCACGGCAATTAAAAAGAGTAAACTGCGTGGCGTCGAATCCTTTGGCATGCTCTGCTCCTCACGCGAATTGGGGCTTTCCGGCGAACACGAGGGCATACTGGAAATGGATGCCGCTCTTAAACCCGGCACACCGCTTGCCTCGCTTTACGGCTCGTCCGAGACCGTCTTCGAGGTCGAAATCACGTGGAACCGCTCGGATTGCATGAGCATCATCGGCATCGCTCGCGAATTTGCTGCTATTCTCGGGCGCCCACTCAAGATGCCAAGCGTCGAGTTTCCCGTCACCAACCAGAAGGCCTCCGCTCTCTGTAGCGTCACGGTCGAAAACTCTGTCGCCTGCCCGAACTACAATGCCCGCGTCCTTCCCCATGTCGAACGCCTGCCCAGCCCCGAGTGGATGCGCAAGCGCCTCGAACTCTGCGGCATGCGGTCGATCGACATCGTCGTCGACGTCTCCAATTACGTCATGCTCGAATGCGGCCAGCCGCTACACACCTTCGACTACACCTGCGTCGGTGGCCATGCCATCCACGTCAGAAACGCGAGCGATGGCGAGATCATCAAGACCCTCGATGACATTGACCGCAAGCTCGATGCCTCGATGCTCGTTATCGCCGATGCCGACACGGCGCTGGCCATCGCGGGCGTCATGGGCGGTGAAGGGAGCGAAATCAGACCCGAAACCACCTCTGTCCTCCTTGAAAGTGCCAGCTTCGCGGCTCCATCCATCAAGCGAACCGCCACCGCGCTCGATATGCGCACCGAGTCCTCGCATCGCTTTGAACGCGGCGTTGATCCTTTCCTCACCGATTGGGCCAGCCGCCGTGCGTGCTCACTGCTGTGCCAATTCGCCAATGCCACTGTTGCGGAAGGCGTTGTCGAAGCTGACACGCGTCCTGTAACGCTTGCCGAAGTGACCCTGCGCTTCGCACGCGCCTGCAACGTGATTGGAATGGATATTTCCGCCGCGCGTCAGGTCGAAATTTTAACCCTGCTCGGTTTCATCCTCATCGCCCAAAACGAGGACGCTGCCACATTCCAAGTACCAAGCTACCGGGTCGATGTAGATTGCGAAGCCGACCTCGTCGAAGAGGTGGCCCGCATGAACGGTCTCGAGGCGCTGCCTGAGGTGCTCCCCGCCACGACCCTTGTGCCGGATGCGAGTGATGCACCTGCACGCGCCACAACAACTTGCCGCCACGCACTGATCTCCCTCGGCTTTACGGAAATTTTAAATTACAGTTTTACGTCTTCGGCTGTGCTTAATGCCTTTTCAACGGCAGGCTCCGAAAAACGTATCGTGCTACCAAACCCGGTCAGTGCCGACTACGCCATCATGCGCGATTCACTCATCCCACACATGATCGACACGCTCGGTTATAACCATTCGCACGGCACCCAAACAGCCTCCATCTTCGAAATGGGCCGCGTCTTCTTCAAGAATGACCAAGACGTACTCAGCGAAGAAGATCGCGTTTGTGTGGGTCTCATGGGCTTTGCAGGACGAAGCGGCACGGATAGCATTCGCGCCGTTGAGCCGTCTGAGTCCCTGCTGTGGCTCAAGGGCGCACTCGAAGCCCTCATCGCCAAACTGCACGCTCCGCAAATGCGCCTCGAGCCTGTCGATATCGATGGCTTCGAGCTCGGCTTCTCCGCTCGACTCGTCGTTGCCGGAACCGAGGTTGGCAAGATTGGGCGGGTGGCGGCTGCAACGTGCCGCAAATGGCGAATCGCTTCGCCACTTGTTGTCGCGGAACTCCGACGCGATGCGCTTCTCGGCAACGCCTTCAAGGTTGTCGGCGCCAAGGATGTCCCTGCATTCCCCGCCACCTCACGCGACATCGCGCTCATCGCTGGGAGCGGCGTGACGCACGAACAAATCGTCAAGGTTATCAAGAAGGCCGCGCCGCCCGAATTGCAAAGTGTCAAACTCTTCGATATTTTTAAAGGCAAGTCGCTCGGTGCCAACAAGACCAGCCTCGCCTACAGCCTCGAATACCGCGCCTCCGACCGTACGCTAAAAGATGAAGAGACGAATGCTTTCCACGATAAAATTAAAATAGCACTCAAGCGTTCACTTGCGGTAGAACTACGGGAAGGCTGAAAAATTACGAATTAGGAATTACGAATTACGAATTTTTTTCCTCTTTTCGTTTTTCTGGTGGCTAAGTTTACATCCTTGCATTTTCTGACCCGATTGACCGCATTGACGAGGGGAGAAAGACTATGGACTTAGACCATAGACCATCGGGGATCCAAAATTCATAATTTCTCTCTTCCAATTCGTAATTCGTAATTCCTCCCTCAATTCATAATTCGTAATTCATAATTCCTCTCTCTCTCAATTCGTAATTCATAATTCGTAATTCGTAATTCTATGCTCCTTACCGCCAACACCTACCTCGTAACCGCCGTCCTCCCCGACCGCGTGGGCATCCTCCGCGATGTGACCGGTGTCATTTTTAAAGCAGGCGGAAACTTAACCGATCTCCGCCAGATGATCATGGGCGGCGTGTTTTCGCTCAGTTGCATCGCGGCATTTGAAACCTCGCAAAATGTTGCCGACCTGCGTCGCGATATCCTCGCCGAACTCCCCGAATCTGACGCGAAGGTCATCGTAATCCCCTGTGCGCTGCACTCCGAAGAAGGTGCTCCCGTCTCCGGTGAACGCTACGTGGCGGCGATCTCTGGGCCTGACCGACCTGGTCGCGTCTACATGATCGCTAAAATTTTCGCTTCCTACGGCGTCAACGTCGAAGACTGGCGTCACGACCTCTCCGATCCCAACCGCACACTCACCATCGGCCTCGTGCGAGTTCCCACCGGATGTGATGTGCAAAAGCTGCAAGCCGAACTGGCCGCCGATATGTCCAAATTTAACATGGTGGCGAGCCTACGCCACGAAAACATTTTCCGAGCCACCAATGAAGTGGGGCCGATTGATGCGCTCCTGATTACGAATCACTGAGGATTTTCAAAATGCTGGAGACTTCTGATTTATCCGCCACCCTTCGCATGATCGGCGAAGAAAATCTTGATGTACGCACCGTGACGCTCGGTGTCAACCTGAACGCCTGCGCCGACCACGATCCGACTAGGATGACCCAAGCAGTCTATGACCGCCTCTGCCACGCCGCCGAGCGTCTTGTGCCCGTCGCCAACGAAGTCGGAGCCAAATACGGTGTCGAGATCGTAAATAAGCGGCTCGCCGTCTCGCCCTGCTCCATTCTCTTGGAAGCGCACACCCCCGCCGTTGGTGTCGAACTGGCTAAAGCCATGGATCGCGCCTGCGACACCGTGGGTGTTGATCTTCTCGGCGGCTATTCGGCTCTCGTGCAGAAAGGCATCACCTCGGGCGAAAGAGCACTGATCGAATCATTGCCCGAAGCACTGGCCTCGACTCGCCATGTCTGCGCCTCTGTCAATATCGGTACCACGAAAGCGGGCATCAACGTTGATGCCGTTTATCTTATGGCTAAAACGGTTATCGCGATCGCAGAAGCCAGCAAGTCCATGCACGGTTTTGGCGCGGCGAAGCTCCTGATTTTTGCCAACCAGCCCGAAGACAATCCGTTCATGGCCGGTGCAATGCTTGGCTGCGGCGAGCCAGAGTGCGTCATTAACGTCGGCGTCAGCGGCCCTGGCGTCGTGAAACGCGCCATAGACCGCCTTTTTGCCGCAAACAAAGATCGTCGTCTCGACCAGATTGCCGAAGAAGTGAAGCATACAGCCTACCGCGTCACGCGTGTCGGTGAACTCATCGGGCACGATATCGCGCAGCGCCTTGGCATTCCCTTTGGAGTCGTTGATCTTGCGCTTGCACCCACGCCGAAGATTGGCGATTCTGTTGGCGAAATTTATCAAGCTATGGGCATTGACCGGATCGGTGCGCCGGGCACTACCGCAGCCGTCATGATGCTCAACGACGCGGTTAAAAAGGGCGGCTCTTTTGCCTCCAGCGCAGTCGGTGGACTTTCTGGCGCATTCATTCCCGTGATGGAAGATCATGCGATCTCGACTGCGGTCACCTGCGGCGACCTCACGCTTGAGAAGCTGGAAGCCATGACGGCAGTCTGCTCAGTCGGTCTCGATATGATTCTGCTACCCGGCGACACCACCGCCGAAACGCTTGCAGGCATCATTCTTGATGAAGCCGCGATCGGCGTCACAAATCGCAAGACAACCGGTGTACGCATTATTCCGGTGCCCGGTGCGAAATTCGGAGACTACATTGACTTCGGCGGACTCTTCGGCTCGGGGACGGTCACGCAACCTGCCTGTCCGCATGGCAACGAAGCCTTCATCCGCCATGGCGGCCACATCCCCGCGCCTATCCACAGCTTGACGAACTGAGGAATGCGGAAAGGTACGTACAAGAGTCCACCTTCATTCACGCTTTGACTAAATTGATCGGCGATCCATCCAGAAACGCCCGAAGATTATCCGAGGCGATATCGATGAGACGCGCTCGAGCGGCCTTGCTCGCCCAAGCGATATGCGGGGTAATGACGCAGTGTGCCGCCGTCAGCAGCGGGTTGTCAGGCTTCGGTGGCTCGCTACTCAACACGTCAAGCCCCGCGCCTCCAAGCTTTCCGCTATTCAGTGCTGCGGCAAGATCCGCTTCGTTAACCAGCCCGCCCCGCCCCGTGTTAATGAGCATGGCACCGTCCTTCATTTGTCCGATCGTCTCGCCGTTAATCATGCGCCTCGTTTTTTCGTTCATCGGACAATGGAGGGAGACCACATCACTCTGATTCAGCAACTCGGGGAGCGTGACAAACGTGATGCCGTCTACCCCCCCCGCCGGCGCGACCCGCGTGTGAACGAGCACACGCATACCGAATGCACGACCGATCGTGGCGACAACCCGTCCGATGGAACCGTACCCAACGAGCCCCAAGGTGAGACCCGACAGCTCAAGGATGGGCGTGAGCGTAAAGCAGAAATCGCGGCTGTTCGCCCACGCACCGTCGTGCACAGCCTGACTGTGCAGACTCGTCTGGTTGGTAATCGTTAAAATTAAAGCGAAGACGTGTTGCGCCACGGATGAGGTGCTATAAGCAGGAATATAAGTCACGGGAATCCCGAGATCCGTGGCGGCTCGAACATCAATCGCGTCCGTACCCGTCGAAAGCAGGCCGAGGAATCGTAGCCGAGGAAGAGCAGAAAGTTCCTGCCGCCCGAGATGGGTTTTATTGGTAAACACAATTTCTGCCTCGGCACAGCGAGCGATTACCTGATCAGGCGGGGTGCGCTCGTAAGCCGTCAATTCGCCCATGGTGGCGATTCTTTCCCAGCTCAAATCGTTGGGATTGGAGGTGCAGGCGTCAAGAATTACAATCTTCATTATCGGAAAATCTCAAGGTGAAAATTAATAGGTCTACTCGTGCTATCTCGAGTATTTAAACCCGAAAGTAGTCGTCAGTATAACAAATCAACAAGCAAACTTCACGGACGAAACGCTAGGCCCGTGCCTGACCGATTACGGAACCGCTTTTTAAATATCTTGCAATCACTGCGCTAAAACACAATAATGAACGAGTGTATAAGTCAAATGTAGTAATGCAATGAGAGCCAGGGTATGAGTACATCGTTTGAACGGCAAGAAGCCGCACTCGAAGGGAATTTCCAATGGCAATAGGATCGCATCAGAGTCCCCCTCCGGACAACGCGAGTGCTCGGGGTATGAGCAGCAGACGCTTGCGCCCTGCCCTCGTGGCGGTCATGCTGGCTGGCGCACTGTGGCTGGCTCCGCAGTGGTGGAACACGTTAACATCATGGAGGCAATATGCGACGGACGCCGTGCTACTGGTCGTTTGGATAGTCGGCATGGTCGCGAGCGTAGCATTTTGGCGCCACTGCATAGCGGCGTCTGCTTCAAGCATTACAGCACCGCCGTCCCGTCGCTTATCGTGGACGGTGTGGGTGTTGGGAGGGGTCACACTCCTGTTCTCACTCACAACAGTAACACATCAAGGCCGCTACTACTTCATCAACTGGATTGGGAACTTGGGGTCTCTGTCGGCACTGTTGCGCATGGGTGCCATACGGTTCATCGTACTTTCAGGGTTGTTTGTGCCCTTTTTCCTCGCTCCAAGAGCACGGAAGCACCTGCCGCGACTCCTTCTTTTAGCGCTGATTGTGGGCCAAGCGGCCTGTGCGTTCGCACTCCTCCACAAGACCGGAGGCTTGGCTGTCTATTCCGATGACCACCCGTCGTTTATGTTTCGTCTGAGCGAGTTTTGGGGTGCATTCCCTTGGCGCGAAAACTACGTTCCTTATTGGAACGCGGGCGTTGTGAACAGCGTACTGGTCTCCTCTGGGACAACGGGCTACGCCTGGGCTGCGGCTCCACTCTGGTGGCTGTTCGAACCGCATGTTGTCTACACCTACGCCCTGATTGCCGTTCAGATCGTCGCCGTGCCCTGGATGACCGTCTGGGCACTGCGAACGATGGGGCTGGGAACCGAGGGCGCATTGGCTGGTGGTATTCTATCGCTGGCAGCTCACCGGCTTTTCTTCGTTTGGGTGCTCCACTTTGGAACAGCGGGGGCGGGGCTTTCCTGGGCGATGATGCCAGCGGCGCTTGCCTTTCTCTACGCAATTGCCGTCCGTCGCCGTGCAACTCCGGCTGCAGCCACGGGCTTAGTCGTGTCGATGTTTTTCTTAGCGCAATGGCCACCTTCCATGGTGGTCGGTGTGCCGTTTGTAATTTTAGTGCTGGCATCCTGGCGGCGATGGTGGCCGAGCCGTGCCCGTTGGGTGCTGATTGGCGGCGGCGTAATCATCATGGCGCTACTCGCGCATACGCTGGTCGCAGCGGCGTTGGGCAAGGAACTACTCCAATATACACTGTCGTCCCCAGAAAAATTTCAGGGTATCCAATCTGTGTTGGCGCGTTTCTATCGAACGGTCGGATTGGTTATTGTCGAATTGCATCCTCTGTGCGCCATCTTCGGCATCGCGGGAGTCTGGGTCATGCCCTGGAAGCGGCTGCGGCGATGGGTCGGACTCACCCTGCTCACGCTGGCGTTAACGTTCTCGATCGGGCCAGAGGTCGCACCGCGTCTCCAGTTGGAGCGCATGGTGGTCGTCTGCGGCATTCTGGCGATCGTACCGACTGCCTGCTGGTTGCGACGCATCTGGAACGCACGGGGTCCCTCCGCAGCGCTCATACAAGCCATGGTGCTGGCGCTGTTGCTGTGCTCTCTTGAAACGTCGAGTCGCATCTACGCGAATCAGGGGTTTGCTCCGTACAGAGTCATAAAGCCCAGCGTGGGGCAATTGGCGGCGTGGATACAAACGCACGTCCCCGTCGACGGTCGCGTCCTGTTCGCTGGCACCGCCGTCCACGCCTACGGAGGAGGCCATGTCGCGTACCTGCCTATCCTTGCAGACCGCGAGATGATGGCCTGTGACTATTATGGATTCCCAGAAGGAATGGTGGAGATGGACTATCCGCCTGTTGCCAGCCGCACGCGCCCCGGAGGCATGCATGGCTTCATGCAACTTCATGGCGTGACACATGTTGTTACCTGCCGACAGAATTATATCGACGCGTTCCGATCCGATCCTACGCAGTTCCATGAAGTCGAATGGATTCCGTCGGAGTACGGCGGTGGTTTCGCAATCTTCGAGGTCGTTGATTCTGGGGGCCGTTTTTTCAAGCCCGAAAGAAACGGTCGCGTGAAAGCGGACTTCAACCGGTGGGATGTCACATTTGACGATCCGCCCCCAGAAGAAACCGTGATCCGCTACAACTGGAACGACCGTCTGAAGGCGGATGCGCCGGCAGAACTCTTCCCGTATGATACGGGCCTGGGTGCTATCTTCATCGGAATACGTCCAAACGGCGCGCGCCATGTCCACATCCGCTACAGGAACCGTTTCTAATATGCAAGAAGTGAAGTCAGCGAGAGTCTGGCGCACATGGCTCGCGTGGGTGGCATTTGCTGTGGTATTCGCTACAGGGATCGTCGCACGCGTCGTGGGTGCTTATGGGTACCAGTACTCACGCAATCCCGACTATGCGGTTGTTGTCCAGATGGCGCGACACGCCGCAGCAGGCCGTGGCTGGCCTGTCTTCTTTTATGGGCAACCCTACATGGGCTCTCTGGAACCCTCTGTCAGCGCGTTGTTGGTGATGCTCTTTGGCCCCTCTCCGTTTGTCATCTGCATGGGAACGGCCTTGTTCGGCATCGCGTTGCTCCTCGCCGTCCGCGCGTGGGCAGCAGATGTTGGAGGCCGCTGGGCTGGGGTTGTGGCGGTAACGCTCATCGCCATCGGCCCCGTCAGTTATTTTCACTATATGGCATCCCCACGCGGCGGCTATGCACTCGCACTATGCCTCACCGTATTGCTACTGCGCGAGGGGGCTCGAATGGCTGGGCACGCGTGCCTCTACGGTTCCGTTTCCATACGAAGCTGTGCTTGGCTTGGTTTCTTAGGGGGACTCGGTTTCTGGAATTTTTGGCTGACATTGCCCGCGCTTGCGGCAGCCGGGATTGCGCTACTGATCGGATTGCGCTGGCAGGTTCTGCGGTGGCGGGTGTGGCTCCCAGGACTTTTTGGGTTTACGGGTGGAAGCCTTCCCTTTTGGGTCTGGAACGCCACGCATCAATGGGCGTCGCTGAGATCCGATGGCGGGGTGGTCACACGAGGCCAAGTGTTAACCGCCCTAAAAGCGATGGTTTCGACCCGTCTTCCCGCATTGCTAGACATCCAAATCAATACGCTTCACCTACACAGCGTAATCGTTATCACGTCATACCTGTTTCTCCTCGCGCTCTCACTCTGGAAGCTCTGGCCCCGGCACCCTCGACGTGGCGATCCTGGGCTCTGGATGCTCGTCGTGACGGCTCTCTACGCATCTCTCTTCTGTGTAGCGTATGCACTTTCTTCCTTCAACATCCCCAATACGCCCCGCTACCTTCTGCCCTTCATTCCCGTGTTTGCCACGTTGGCAGGTGCAGCGATGGCTCGTAGCGCGACTGCTATGGCGTCCGCTCCACGTTCATACGCGCGCGCCCTGTCGGCTGTGCTCTTCTGCGTAGGCGTGCTCGCGGTTGGAGCCATCATCGAAGCAAACGTGCGAACGCTCCCACAGCACCGCAGCCAAGATCTCTGGTATCAGTCGGCACAGCAGTTGCCTGAAGTACTTGCTGCGCGAGGCACATCTTCCGCATTCGTAGACTACACGCTTTATGGCATCAATTGGGTCACGGACGAACAGATTTGTGCGTCCTCGCCCGAATTAGAGCGGTACGCCCCTTACGCGCAAAAGCTCGAACGCGCATACTGCCCCGCCGTCATTGAAAATTTCCGCGGTTTCGATCACTTCCTGCTGTCAACCGACACCACCTCGAGGTTTGAGCGAGTAGGGAACCTCCGTGTTCATAGTGAGGCCATCGCGCCTGCTGGTGCAACGGTACCGTTGCCGACCGCGCAGGTTCGCGCCGCGCGCACCAGCGACGGCCCGACACCGGTGCTTGCGCTAGTCGATCAACTCGCC
Organism: uncultured Lentisphaerales bacterium; assembly: GCA_964618405.1. Classification (GTDB taxonomy): domain Bacteria; phylum Verrucomicrobiota; class Kiritimatiellia; order RFP12; family UBA3636; genus JBBQIY01. The sequence goes on along the minus strand of CAZUAY010000012.1, from coordinate 6,794 downwards.
TCCACGCTAACCTCCGTGAAAGCAGACGGCAAGGCAGGAGGGTGGATCGACCTCGAATTTGATGGGCCAACCGACGTGTGTGGTATTCGGCTATGGACGCTCGGACGCGATACTTTTGACGGCTGGGCGGTGGAAGGACGCGTTCCAAACGGTACCGAATTTTCAACACTCTCGCCTCTTCATGTAAGCACGCCCTATTACTGGTCAGGACCTCGCTTTTATGCAGGTGGGGATCATTTCCGAGCCGAAAAACGCTTCGCGCCCACCAAGATCGAAGCGCTACGTGTACACTTTCTGCCGCATGGCGATAGCAACGTGGTTCGTATTCCAGAACTGCAGGTGCTGCAGCCCGCCGCTGCAACGCAACCCGATGTGTCTGCGCTTGCCGATGTCGTCCGAAAGCGCAAAATTCGCCGCGTATTCGCCGACCGCTGGTTGGCAAACCAGTTGCATGACGCTTTGGACGGAACCGTGTGGACATCGCGTGAGCGATCCGTGTTTGGTGAAAACGAAGGCGGCACCCATGTCGCGGTTGCTGCGGGCACCGCAATTGCGGCAACACCGGATACGGTGGCGTCGGTGCGCCAGGGACTCGCCATGTTGCATGCCCATGCCACGGAAACTGTCGTCGGTAACGTAACGCTGTTTGAACTGGTCGACAGCGGAACAGGCATTCAAGACTATAATGGCTTACGCTTCAACGGCATTCAACTCCTGCATGCCAACCACTACACGCTGGCCGATGCGCTACGACGCCAAGCCGATGGGGCTTATGCGCATGAGACTTATGCGTATCTGGGCGAGCGTCCCCAAGTCCCACTCAATGCGTCGCTTTTCGATGGCAAACTGATTTTGGTTGGGCTTTCAAACTGGCCCTCGGTTGCAAAGCCCGGCGAGACTTTTGGGTTCGAAGCCCTGTGGCGCGTTGCCCCCGGCTTTATGCCTTCCTCATCGACCATGCTGTTTGTCCATTTTTTACACGGAGAAAAGATCCAATTTCAGATCGGCCTTCCGCTTGATTTGAACAGCGATGCACTCGACCCACAATACGAAACGCAGTGTAGAACCTACGGCTCGGCCACAGTTCCGCTCGGCACCGAAGTAGGCGAGGTCACTCCGGCTCTAGGAGTCTACAAGCCGGGACTCCTTGGAGGACGCATCCCCATGAAAACCAATCTGCCTACGTCACGCAACCGCGTCATTATCCCAGAAAAATTCGAAATCAAAGAGTGATAACGCCTGTCAATTTACAGACGTCCTCCGGGAGAAGCAGCAATTCTTGTCCTACCGGTTATCCCATGATCGCTCAGGGATTAGAAGAATTCGGAAGACCTAAACCACTGAGTTCGCGAACGCGTCCGCGCGCCTCACCCTGTAAAGTGGAATCCTTGATGATGTTTGCTGGCGCTTCCGTTGACATTTTACGCATGTAAAAAAACTCCTTAAGATCGCAAGGATCAAACCTCCCAAAGGTCTGGAAGCGGTGCGTCAAAATCCGCCGACAGTGAGAGCGATGACCCGCGAAGCGGATAAGGGTTCGTCGGCTCCGTCCGATCCGCCACAGGCACCAGCATTGCGACAAAGGTGCCATAACGGAGCAAAACGACAGGTGCTCGCGTTCTCGACACCGACTCGATTAACGCGGGCAGTGTGTTTCTCACCTCTGAAATATCGAGCCTCTTCATCGCATCTCCTTCATGCCCAAAAAGTGTTGCACAAAATGCCACGCTTGTCAATCCACGGGAATATCAAAATCGCTAGTTCAAAAATCGTTGACATCCCCTCCTCGTATGTGGCATGGTTTTGAAACACAAGGGGGGCAACATAAAAATCTATGAAACCGAGCGGCTGATCGTCCGTGAGATGACGCAAGAGGACTTACCTGCGCTGGCGGCAATGCTGCAAGATCCGGTCTGTATGTCTGCGTACGAGAGGGCGTTCAGTGATGCTGAAACTCAGACATGGATGAATCGACAACTTGATCGATACCGTGAATTCGGGTTTGGCTTGTGGGCTGTGATTTTGAAAAGTACTGATGAGATGATCGGACAATGTGGGTTGTCATGGCAGGAATTTGATGGACGGCAGGTTTTTGAGATTGGCTACCTTCTGCAACGTCACCACTGGCACAAAGGTTATGCGATCGAAGCCGCGCGTGGTTGCAAGCAATACGCTTTCGAAAAGCTGGAAGCAGACGAAGTGTTCTCTATGGTTCGCGATACAAACATCGCCTCGATGAATGTGGCCATCCGAAATGGAATGACCATCCAGGGATGCTTTACTAAAAACTATCGAAACGTGGACATGCCACATTATGCGTTTTCGGTAAAGAATCCAACTCCTGAAAGACGTGAAGTGTTTTCTCGAAAAATTACTGAAGCGCCTTCTAGACCGATCGATGCCGAATCGAAGGAAGCACGAGATGAAGAATTCAGTACGGCGCAAGAACACCACAGCGGAATGGACAAGTTGAGTCCGCCTGAGGAAAAAATCGCATGGTTCATGTCGTTGTTCAGTGGCCGCAACGATGTCTACGCGGTGAGACGTTTTTCTAAACGATTCGACAACGCCTATTACATGCCTGCATGTCGCAATGAATATCGACCCAGCGTCTGCGGCAAACCCAAACAGAAATGCGGGAACTGTAAAAACCGCGACTTCATCCCTTTCGACGCCGACGTGGTTCGTGCACATTTGACGAACAAGGACGAGAATGGAAACGGAATCATCGGCGTCTACCCATTGCTACCCGATGATACGTGCCGGTTTCTCGTCATGGATTTTGACGGAGCCGAATGGACGAAGGACATTGCGGCCTTGCGAATTGTCTGTGATGAAAGCGATATCTCCTGCGCCGTAGAACGCTCGCGATCAGGCAACGGAGCACATGTCTGGTTCTTCTTTGACAAGCCCTTGCCAGCCGCACGGGCCCGCCGATTCGGTTCTTTGCTGATAACCAAGGCCATGAATAACCGACATGAAATCCGTTTCACCTCCTACGATCGCATGTTCCCGAATCAAGATACGGTTCCTAAAGGCGGCTTCGGAAATCTAATTGCGCTTCCCCTACAAGGTGGTCCGCGGCTGAAGGGTAATAGTGTTTTTATTGATACCGATCTCAAGCCCTATCCCGACCAGTGGGCCTTCCTTGCCACGGTAGAAAGAATGGACTCCGCGAGATTCGAATGGCTCATGAAAGTACTGGATGTCGATGGCGAACTTGGCTCTCTGGTTACCGGCGAAGAAACAGAAGAGAAGAAACCTTGGGAAGTGCCGCGGCGGCCGGCACGGCTTTTGAAAAAAGATTTTCCTAAGAGCCTGCACTGCATTGAGGCAAACATGCTTTTTGTACAAAAGGACGGCCTGAGTCAACAGGCCATGAACCGAATCAAACGACTCGCCGCGTTTCCAAATCCTAGCTTCCATCTGAAGCAGCGAATGCGCATGTCCACCTTCGGCGTTCCGCGCATTGTTTTCGCTGCCAACGAAACCAATGAGTGGATTTCCATCCCACGCGGATGCCGTCCGGCACTGGAAGCTCTGGCAGAAGGCGCAGGCATTCCGCTGTCATTTGAAGACAAGCGTGAGATAGGACGTCCGCTTGAAATCCGCTTCACTGGGGAACTGCGAATGGATCAAGTTTTCGCAGTCGATGCGCTCGCCTCTGAAGACAACGGCGTCATGGCCGCAGCAACCGGATTCGGCAAAACCGTTGCCGCTGCTGCACTGATCGCCAAGATCCAACGATCAACGCTGATCTTAGTTCATACCCACACGCTGCTTATCCAGTGGAAGAAAGCATTGTCGCGTTTCTTAAAACATGCCATTAACGACGGGGCACCTACGATAGGCCAGTTTGGCGGCGGCAAAAAATCTTTGACGGGTGACATCGATGTCATGACCGTTCAGAGTCTCGTAACAGATAGCCTAGCGGAAAGCAATATCACACAGGGCTATGGTGTAATCATTGTTGACGAATGCCATCACGTTCCTGCGCTGACCATCGAGAAAGCCCTTGGCTCCATAAACGCGCGTCGCGTTTACGGACTCACCGCCACGCCTGCCCGCAAAGACGGTTTGCAGCCGTTGATCTTCATGCAGTGCGGCCCGATCCGGTACCGCGCGAGTTCTAAAGACCAAGCGGCACACGGTGTGAACCGTCTCGTCATGCCGCGTATTACTCGCTTCAAAAAACCCTTCACGATCGATGAAGACGAATGGACATTCGCCAAAATTTATGGAGATATCGTAGAAGACGAAGAGCGCAACGCGCTCATCATCGCGGATGCTGTGCAGGCGCTAAAAGACGGACGCTCGCCACTGATCCTCTCGCAGCGCACGGAACACGTACGGATTCTTGCTAATAGATTGCGGAAGGATACGGATGCCAAAGTTTTCGAACTTATCGGAGGCGAAACCGCAAAGACAAAGCGAGAGAAAGAAAGAGAACTCGAGGCAGTCGGCGATAGCGAAGCGATGGCAATCGTTGCAACCGGACAATATGTCGGTGAAGGCTTCGATATGCCGCGACTCGATACGCTACTCCTCGCCATGCCGGTATCATGGAAAGGGCTGGTCGAACAATACGTGGGTCGTCTGCATCGCGAACATGCTGGCAAGCAGGATGTTCTGGTCTACGACTATGTCGACGTGCATGTGGACATACTTGAACGGATGTACCAACGACGCCTGAAAGCGTACGCACAAATTGGCTACTGCACCGCCGCAGCCGAAGGTGAAATCACGGGAGGAAATGTCATCTACGACACCCGTTCTTTTATGCCGGTGATGATGCAAGATTTCGAGTGCGCGAAAGCCGAGATCCTCATCGTGAGCCCGTTCATCCGGAAGAGACGAGCGGAAAATATTCTCGAGTGGTTGAAACCTGCACGAGCAAAAGGCATGACCGTTCAAATTGTCACGAGGCCAGCCACAAGCTATCGTCCTGACGCTGTTGTCACGATTGCAGACTGCATTGCGCAGTTACGCAATGCAGGAATCACCGTAACCGAACGTGCGGCGATTCATCAAAAATTCGTATTGATTGACAAGCGGCTTGTCTGGTATGGAAGCCTCAATCTGCTCAGCTTCGGTACCTCAGAAGAAAGCCTAATGCGTCTCGCTTCACGAGAGGTTGCCGAGGAACTTGAAAAAACAATCCTGCATAATCCATAAGACAAGAAAAACGCCGAAGGTCGCGTAAACGCGCCCTTCAGCGTAGAGTCGATGCTCAGGTTGGAACGAGTCCTTCCCTAGCGGTTTTAACGGACGCCTTAAAGCGTAACGCCGATGCCGCCGATGAGGACCAAGTCGTTCCTCTCCAATCCTTCGCCTGGCGTGCTGTCATACTTGCTCTGCAGAACAAGGCGCAGGCTCATCGAACCATTCAAGGCCGCTTCAGCACCAACCTCAACATTCATGAGGTAGCTGCCAAAATTGTCCGCCTTCGGCAGATACTCGAGAGACTGCCAAATTTTAGAAGTATCACTGAAAGCATAATCAAAACGCTCGCCGAGGCGTAGCGCGAGACAGTCATCGGTGACACCCGAAACTTTCTCCCAGATGTAAGCTGGACCCGCTTCAACAGACAAGCTCATCGTGTCATCCTTAACCAGATACATTCCAAGCCCTGGCGCAAGCGTCACACGATAGTCGATCTCGGCAATGTCGTCGTACAAGGTCGAAGCGTTGACCGACCAGAAGGTTAGTTCTGTGATTGTCTTCTTTGTGCCAACGAAAATATTAGCATTTTTAATCGTGGTATCTGAGTTCTCGGTAACCACGCCATCTGCGTCTGTTGTCTTCGTCGTCGTCTCGCCGTAATTGGCTTCAATGCCCGCTCTCACGGAACCAAACCCCTCTTTCTCTCCTTCGGTAATCAGAGAAGAATTCACCTGCATCGTCTCGCTATTGCCGTCCGTCAGTGTGGCTCCAATGCTCAACTTCGTCTCGAACACGCCCTGCGCTGCGGCTTGCTCTGGTGCTGCTTCTTGTCCGAAGGCTGCCATCCCAGAAACAGTACCCGCCACCGCAACCACCCTCAATAAATACGAATATTTCATAACTTTTCCTTTTATTCTCTTATTCCTCTGTGCTTAATCCCTGCCTTACGAGATAGGTCATTGCCTATTCTTTTTGTTCAGCAAGACTCGTTTTTCCCTGATTCTTTTATCTTAAGCACTGTTAAACAAGACTCTATAGTACACCAAAAGCTGTTGGTTTTCAAGCCTAATCAAAAAACCAACTGAAAAGCACCGAGAAACCTAGGTTTTAGTTGACGCCTTAATACTCGCATCAAGGGCCTACGGAGCGGCACAGGTGGAAGCTCTTCGCAGGAGCGTCGCAAATATTTTACTCCCACGTAGATCCGTTTACAGGTTTTGAATTCCGGTCAAACTGGCGCTAGCACGGGCTCGGATTGTGGGCTTCCCTATGCGGGGGAAAAACAACGAGACCGAAGCCGCATGCTTCTCGGTCTCGTTTCCAATTTTCTAACACACGACATCACTATCGGATCACTGATTTCAGAGCATTTGCTCGAAAGCGCGATTCCGATTAGATCGCTACCTCGCAAAACTTCTTACTTTTTATCTTCTTCTTTTCGTTTGTTTCTTTTCTCTCGTTCATGCTCAAAAACGCCGCCGGCAACACCGCCTGCAACACCACCGAGCACAGCACCTTTCGTTCCTCCAACTGCTGCTCCGACAGCAGCACCGCCGCCGGTACCGACAACCGCGCCCCGCTCTGTTTTATCGTAACCGTTCACGGGGGGGCATCCGGATTGCCGAAGTATA
>CAZUAY010000011.1:0-26087 GCA_964618405.1 uncultured Lentisphaerales bacterium | reverse complement strand
CTGCCCCGCTTTCGTCGCACCAATTGGGGTCGAATCTCACCCGCTACACTTAACCGGCTACACTTAATCGTATCTCTCAGTCGGTAAAGGACTGCGGATCAGCGAATAAGCAGTTCGGCTAAGGGTATCCGACTAAGGGTGGCGACTAAGAATGGCGACTAAGTGTTTATAATGAGGGAGCACTGTGGCGAGGCGGAATCATTTTTTCGGCCAAAAGCCAATTTTTTGGCGGAATTTTTTGATACATTTTTTTGGGCCATTTTTTGGGATCGCGTAGCGGCTTGACTCGCAGGGGGCGTTCGTAGTAATCTACACGGCGGTTTCCACGGTTTATGTGGGGACATTTTTTCATTACCCAGAAAGTCGTTTCACATGCATCCTTTCCGCACCCACACCTGCAATGATCTGCGTCCCGAACATGCTGGCCAAGAGGTTCGCCTCTCGGGCTGGGTTTTCCACAAGCGCGATCATGGTGGCATCCTGTTTATTGATCTCCGGGACCATTATGGCCGCACGCAGGTCATCGTCCATCCCACCCGCTCGTTCTTCGAGCACTGTTCCAACGTGCGTTTGGAGAGCGTACTCACCATTACGGGCAACGTGGTTGTCCGTGAGCCATCGATGGTGAATGGCGAGATTCCGACCGGTGCTGTTGAGCTTGTTGCCGAGGACGTGGTGTTCGAATCGGAGTCGGAGCTGACGCCGCTTTATCTTGCGGGCGAGAGCGACGAAGTAGGTCCCGAAGAGTTGCGCCTCAAGTATCGTTATCTCGACCTCCGTCGCGAGAGTCTCCATGCGAACATCATGTTGCGTGCGCAGGTGATCAGCTTTCTTCGCGCGAAGATGACGTCGCTCGGTTTCAACGAGTTTCAGACGCCCATTCTGACCTCCAGTTCGCCAGAGGGCGCTCGCGACTATCTCGTGCCCAGCCGTGTGCATCCGGGGCAGTTTTACGCGTTGCCGCAGGCACCGCAGATTTTTAAGCAGTTGCTGATGATCGCGGGATTTGATCGTTATTTCCAGATTGCGCCGTGTTTTCGCGATGAAGATGGCCGCGCCGATCGTTCGCCGGGTGAGTTTTATCAGCTTGATATGGAAATGTCGTTTGCGACGCAAGATGACATCTTCGCCATCGTTGAGGAAGTGTTACAGGCCACATTTGGCAAATTTGGCAAGAAAACGATGGAGGCCGGCCCGTTTGTTCGTATTCCGTTCCGCGAGGCCATGCTGAAGTACGGCTCAGACAAGCCTGATCTACGCAATCCTATTGAAATGTGTGATGTGTCGGACATTTTTGCGACATCCGGCTTTGGAGCCTTCGCGAAGGCTGTGGCGGGTGGATCGGTGGTGCGCGCCATTCCGGTGAAGGGCATTAAGGATCGCCCCCGTAGTTTCTTCGACAAGATGGAGTCGTATGCAAAGGAGATCGGTGCGCGAGGCCTCGGCTATCTCGTTTGGGATACGGACAAGATTAAGGGCCCCATTGCGAAGTTCATGACGCCCGAAGAGCTCGATGCGTTGGCGACGCGCGGTGGCATGGAAGATGGCGATGTCATGTTCTTCATGTGCGATGCCCCTGGACCCGCTGCCAAAATTGCTGGCGACATCCGCCAGAAGCTGGGTCGCGACTTGGGCTTGATTGCCAAGGACGTTTTCAAGTTCTGCTGGATTGTCGATTTCCCAATGTTTGAACGCGACGAGGAGACGGGCGATATCATCTTCTCGCATAATCCGTTCTCGATGCCCCAGGGTGGCATGGAAGCGCTTCTCGAAAAGGATCCGCTCGATATTCTCGCTTTCCAGTACGACGTCGTTTGCAACGGCGTAGAGCTTTCCTCGGGCGCGATCCGCAACCACCGCACGGACATCATGCTCAAGGCGTTTGAGATCGCAGGATATGGTCCGGACGTGGTCTACGACCGTTTCCCGGCCCTTTCTGGCGCGTTTAAGTACGGCGCTCCTCCTCACGGAGGCATTGCACCGGGAATTGACCGCATGGTGATGTTGCTGGCCGATGCTGAGAATATTCGTGAGGTGATCGCGTTCCCGATGAACCAGCGGGCGCAGGATTTGATGATGAATGCGCCAGCACCCGTCACCGAAAAGCAGATGCGCGAGCTTCACATTAAGATCCGTGCTCAGAATGTTGAGAAGCCAGCAGACGGTGCCGCGAAGTAGTTCGTAATTTTTAATTCGTAATTCATAATTTCTCATCATGAGCGATAAGGTGTATCTCGATGCAAACGGAGTCACGCGCGACAGTTTTTTGTTGGCGCGGCAGATCTACGATTCCGGATTTAAGCCGGACATCATTATCGCCTTGTGGCGCGGTGGGACGCCGGTGGGCATTGTGGTTCATGAATTTCTGCACTACAAAGGCAGCAATTGCTACCATACCGTTGTGAAGACAAGCTCTTACACGGGCATTGCGCAGCAAGGCGAGCCCGTCGTGGAAAACATCGACTATGTGTTGGCGCGGTTGAATTCGCAGAGCAATGTTCTCGTCGTGGATGATATCTTCGACAGTGGAAATACGGCGAAGATCATCAAGCGGATCATTACGCGGGTCACACCGAATCTTAAGTTTGCTACTCTTTATTTCAAGCCCCTGCGCAACAAGACGGATTTTTCTCCAGACTATTTTGTTGCAGAAACCGATAGCTGGCTTGTGTTCCCGCATGAGTTGGTTGGCCTTTCTCCGTCCGAGATCCTCGAAAAGGATTCTCAGGTACACGCCCTCTTGGGTCTTTCGTAGGTGAATCCATGTCGAAATTTGTAATAGAAGGCGGCGTGCCGCTGTCTGGGCGTCATTTTACGCCAGGAAACAAGAACGCCGCGCTTCCCATGATAGCCGCGACGCTACTTGCTGATTCACCGGTAACGCTGACGAATCTCCCGCTCATCGATGACGTGAAGGTCATGTTGGAGCTGGTGGCGAGCATCGGTGCGCACGTTAGCATCGATAGTCCGGGACGTCAGGCGACGATCGATCCGCGTGGGCTGAAGACAACGGAGCTTCCTGCTGATCTTTGCAGTCGTGTGCGAACCTCGATTTTACTCGCTGGCCCGCTTCTCGCGAAAACGGGCGGTGTGACCTTGCCACCGCCTGGCGGAGATGTGATTGGAAGGCGCAGGCTGGACACGCATTTTGATGGGTTTCAGCGTTTGGGTGTATCGATCGATTCCGATAAATTTCCTCTTGTGTTTAAGGTGCCGTCCAAGCTTAAAGGCGCACGTCTTTTGCTTGATGAAGCGAGCGTCACCGCAACGGAGAACCTGCTCATGGCTGCGGTTCTTGCGGAGGGACGAACCCAGATCTTCAATGGGGCTTGTGAGCCGCATGTGCAGAATCTCTGCCGCATGCTGATCGCGATGGGCGCAAAGATTGAAGGTGTTGGCACGAACAAGCTTCTCATCGATGGGGTGGAGGCGCTACACGGAACGACGGCACGCATTGAGCCCGATTATATTGAGTCAGCGAGTTTCATTGCAGCCGCGGCCGCGACGCATGGCAGCATTCAGATTGACGACACGGTTGAGGAAGATTTTGAGATTTTGCAACGACCGTTCTCGCGTCTTGGCGTGACGTGGACGCGCGACGCCGCGGGACTTTTGACCTTTGATTCAAAAGCGATCGAACTCCGCATCACCAACGATGTGTTTGGTGCTATTGCGAAGATCGACGACGGGATTTGGCCGGCGACACCCTCGGATTTGCTCAGCGTGTTGATTGTGCTTGCGACGCAGGCGGACGGCATTATTTTGTTTTTCGAAAAGATGTTTGAAAGTCGGATGTATTTTGTTGATCATTTGATTGGCATGGGCGCACAGATTGTGCAGTGCGATCCGCACCGAATTGTCGTCAAGGGCCCCTCCAAACTCCGTGGCACCCACATGGCAAGCCCAGACATCCGAGCCGGCATGGCTCTGCTTTTGGCGGGACTCTGTGCGAAAGGTACGACGACCATTTCAAATGCTGAAAGCATCGACCGCGGCTACGAATCGGTCGAAACTTCGATTACCGCCCTCGGCGGCAGAATTACACGCGTCAAAGGCTGAACCGCCGACTCTACACGATAGAAATCATGGACACTATTAAATTGCCACCACGTCCCGAATGGACACCCGCTTATTCAAACAGTAATCTCGACGGTGTGCTTCTTGTCGATAAACCGGCGGGCATGACCTCGCATGACGTTGTGAACGCCGTGCGCCGGATGTTCAACATCAAGAAGGCGGGGCATGGCGGGACGCTCGATCCCTCCGCCACAGGACTTCTGATCATTCTGTTGGGACGCGGCACGAAGCTCTCTGACCGCATCATGGGTGGCGACAAGGTGTACGAAGGCGTGTTGAGGCTTGGGGCCGCGACGTCGACGCAGGATGCCGAGGGCGAGAAGATTTCGGGGGAGGACCCCTCGGGGCTTTCTGAAGTGGCGGTGCGCGCCGCGGTGGCGACGTTGACCGGCGACATTTACCAAATGCCACCGATGGTGTCTGCGCTGAAGAAAGACGGCGTTCCTCTGTATAAGCTCGCGAGGCAAGGCATCACGATCGAACGAGAGGCACGCCTCGTGCATATTTACAAGTTTCAGATCACGGAGTTTGGGATACCTGACAGCGGAATCATCGTAAAGTGTTCCAAGGGAACGTACGTTCGGACACTCTGCCACGATGTTGGCGAGAAGCTCGGGTGCGGTGGTCATCTGGCATCGTTGCGACGGCTTCAGTCAGGCAAATTCACGGTTGATAAGGCGATCGACTTTGAGACCTTGAAGCAGTTGCCGCGCTCCGATCTGTCGAAATATGTGATTCCGATGCTTGCAGCGGTGGACTAAGACCGAAATGCCGCATTGATACCTGCTTACAAAAAAAAGGAAACGGCTTATGACGACGAACGAGCTTGCAGCGGTATCGAATATTTTAGAGAAGGCGAATGAAAGGATTGCGCAGCAAGTTGGCGAAAGCCAGACCGTTCTTCTGTCTGTGCAATCTTGGATTGTCGGCGCAGGCGTGACCTTCTTTTTCAGCCTGGTGTCTGCGCTGATCATTCTGATCGTGGGTTCCATTGCCATTCGGGTTGGTGTGAATGTTTTGAACCGAACGTTGAAGAAGGGACGCAAGACAAACCGTTTACTAACTGCTTTTGTTAGTAGTGCAGCCAAGAATACGGGGTGGGCACTTTTGATTTTGATCGTTCTACAACGAATTGGTGTTAACATCGCGCCCCTCATCGCAGGTCTCGGCGTGACGGGTTTTATCCTCGGCTTTGCGTTTCAGGAGTCGCTCGGGAATCTCGCCTCCGGCATGATGATCGCGATCAACGAGCCTTTTAAGGTTGGCGACTATGTATCGATGGGCGGCATGGAAGGGACGGTCAAGGAGTTGAACATGATGGCGGCGACGCTTGCCACGTCTGACAACAAGCGTGTGATCGTGCCCAATAAAGTAATTTGGGGTGCACCGATCACGAATTTTACGGCGATGGACACGCGTCGTCTTGACATTCCCGTCGGGATTGCTTATGGTGCGGATATTGCGCAAGCCAAGGCGGTTGCGATGGCGGTTCAGCGTGAGCACCCCGAGCTGAAGCAAGATCCGGTGCCTCTTGTCGTCGTCGCAGGGCTTGGGGACTCCTCTGTCAATCTTCTCGTGAGACAGTGGGTACCGACCTCGGATTACTGGCGATTGCTGTTTGCCATGACCCAGGAGATCAAAGAGGCCTACGACCGAAATGGTATCTCCATTGCCTTTCCGCAACTGGATGTGCATATTCAGAATTCAGAAGTCAGGAGCCAGAATCCGGAAGTCAGTCGGCCGGACGAGGCAAGCACGAAAAAACGATGAGGGTAATGTTGCTTGAAGAGAGGGCGTAGGGAGTAGGGAGTAGGGCGTAGGGCGTAGTTTCCGCTGGGGACACCCCAGGCCCCGTTTCATTCATGGAGTCCGTACTCCGTTCGTTACGACCGCTTCTCAACAAACTTTAAGTCATAGGTTAGCCTGCCGGACGGCGCGCAACTCAAAAGAAGGGTTTATAGGATGCCAAGAAAAAATTCAGTAGAAAAACAAGCGATGAAGCGCCTCGAGCTCAACCCTATGGAAAAGCGTGATGTTTATGATGCGCTTGAACGGGTGGTTCGAGAAACATTTGAGATCGAGGAGCCTGGCGAGTTGCAGCTTGCCTTATTGCTGGATGCGTTAATGCAGCCGATGGCGAAGCTTTACTACAATAAGGGTGTTTCGGATACGCGTCGCTTCATGGCGGAACGGCTTGAAGATGCCGCTTCAATTGAGATCTAATTTCAGAAAGATATCATTAAAAAGTTTAATTGATAAAAAGGGCTTGAATTACTAAGGCGGATATTGTATCTTGTCTTCCCTTTGTAAGGAGTATCAAAATGTCACGAATCTGCGAATTATGCGGCAAGGCGCCGCTTACAGGCAATAAAATCGTTCGCCACGGTCTGGCGAAGTATAAGGGCGGCATCGGCTTGCACACCACAGCCGTTACACGTCGTCGTTTTCTTCCCAATCTTCATCGGGTTCATGCGAACGTTAGCGGAACAACGAAGCGGATGAGAGTTTGCGCGGCTTGCATCAAGCAAGGTCGTGTGACGAAAGCCTGACCCCGTCAGGTTTTCGGCTTCCGTTACGGTTTTTAGCGCACTGTAAGAGAAAAATTCAGAGGAGAGGAGTCTTATTATGGAATCAGATGAAAGAGAAGATGACTCGATATTGGATAAAACTGAGCTTCCCGAAAGCCTTGAGTTAGATCAGGAACAAGTTCCTGAGACCGACATTACTTTCGAGTGCCCGCATTGTGGAAAAAGTCTTTCGATAGACCCACGAGGAGCTGGTTTAGTAATTAGTTGTACGCTCTGCGGGCAGCCGGTTACCGTTCCGATACCCGAAGGGCTTGAGATTGATGATTTCGATGCGACGCCGGAAGAGCTGTCTATTCAGCTTCTCAGTGCCCGAAAGAATCTGGCCAAGGCGCAAGCACGGATTACCACGCTAGAGGCGGAGCTGGATGAGTTGCGCGCATTTCAAGATCTAGCGTTGCGAACGGATGCAGATCATCAGAGTCTGTGCGACCATATCCGTAGCCAGCTTTCGGAGGCTGCGCGTTTTCAGGGCGATGCCAATGGTATCATTCGAGAAGTCGCCGCCATGCTGACAGCTACGACCTAAACGCGCTAAATGCATCAACGATTTTCTACCTTCATGCCGCGTTTTACTGCGGTGCGTAGCTTTTTCGTCCAAGCACTAAAATTGGGATTGATTCTTACACCGACCGAGCAAAAGGCCATCCTTCTGTTGCTGGGTCTTTTTGTGTTGGGATGTCTCATTAAATTCGTCAATTTCTAGTCATAAAGAAACATTGCCTATGAAGCGGACTATAATAATTTTGATTGCACTGCTGTGTGTAACGTCGCTGATCGCGAAGGAAGGCCAGGAGATCGTTACAAACGTTTCTAAAAAAATCGAGACGTTCAATCCCGCTTATAAAGAAAAACGAGGTGGCACTCGCGATTCCCTATCACAAGAGGAACTGAACGTGCCGTATGGCCCACACGACCGAAATGTGCTCGATTTTTACAAAGCTGATTCAGACGCTTCAACGCCAGTACTCGTTTTTTTTCATGGCGGCGGGTTTACCGGTGGCAACAAAAAGTTAATGAAGTTCCAGAAACAATGCCTGGCACGTGGTATTTCAGCAGTTTCAGCGAACTATCGCCTGACGTCTCCCGGGGGGACCACGGTGCTGGAGTCAATGCGTGATAGTGCACGGGTCATCCAGTTTCTCAGATCAAAAGCGGAAGCCTGGAATCTTGACCCCAATCGCATCGCAGTTTCAGGTGCCTCGGCGGGTGGCTGCTTAGCGGTATGGCTCGCCACATCTGATGATCTCGCGGATCCCACGAACGAAGATCCGATCCGCCATTATTCGTCACGGGTGCTCTGTGCTTATGGCGTGGGGGCACAGACTACTGTAGACCTCCAAGTCATGCGGTCCAAAATCGGTGGCAACAAGGGCATGCATTCGAGCCTTCCGGCTGTCTATGGAATCGCGCCTGGCGTCAACTCTGTTCGTGAAATTCTTTCCAACGCAAATGCTTTGCAGATCATGCATGAGTGCTCAGCAATGAATCATGTGACAGGAGATGATTCGCCGCTTTACCTGACCTACGACAAGGCTCCACCCGAAGGACTTTACCCGGAGACCGCTAGCTCAGAGGAGTCTATCCACAGCGCAAAGTTCGGACTCCTGATCAAGGAGAAATACGATGCCCTTGGTTTGAAATGTATCCTCAACTATCCGGGAAACAAGCCTAGCGAGAGCGAGCTCGATTTTCTACTGCGACAGTTCGGTATGGCAAACGAGGAGAAGTGAGACGGGAACGCCTTACCGCACTCTGTAGCGTGCATGCACGGGCGCCCGCCCATTCGGAAGCCACAAGACCCATCAATTATCGCTTATGACGACTTACGAAAGCCCCTATCGAAACACCGACTTCCGCTGGCTGCGCGGGAACCTGCATTTGCACACGTGTTGCGGTCCGTATGTAGATCCCGCCATCAGCGGCGAGCAATATGTCCAGCTTGAGCACCATTTTATGGCCATTACGGATCATGATCGTGTTCCGAAAGTCGAAGAGTGGGAGCAATGGATTGCTACGGCTCCGCTATTGCTTATTCCGGGAGTTGAACGTGGCGTGCCAGAACATGTTTTGAACATAGGAGTCACAACTCTTGGGACACACACCGATGGTAACTATGAAGAATCGGTACGCCAAATGGTTAGCCAAGGCGGCTTTGTGGTGGGTGCCCATCCGCAGCAATACAAGAACGGTTCAGATTTGATTCGGAGTGCTGCGTCATCGCTACACGCATTAGAAATTTTCAATGGTCTACGTAAAAAGCGAGGATTTCCCGAAGAAGCAAATGTTGTGCTCTGGGACGAATTGCTGACTTCTGGGGAACGGATATGGGCGATAGCTACTGACGATTTTCACCAGCAATACATCTCCCCCGGCCACGGTTGGATTACCGTTCAGATTCCCCACGAGATTGAGAAGGTAACCTGGCAGGATCTGGTTGCTCAGCTAAAGGTTGGGGCGTTCTTTGCCTCGACAGGACCATCTTTCGAATCTCTGCTGTGGGATGGTGAGATTCTCGACGTGCTCGTTTCCTTGCCTTGTTCTGCCATTCAGGTGATTGGGCCTGAGGGTCGTCTGTTAAGTAAACAGCAGGGTGCGGCTCTGCGCTGGAAAGCACCCACAGGCCTTCGCTACTTCCGTGTGGAAGCGCTCCACGAAGGCAATTGTGCTTGGAGTCAACCGTTTATCACCGCTTCGACATACTGACCGTGATACATGCGGAGAAATAGACGGCCGGTCAAACCCTCCATTTCACTTGGTCCTCCCACTCGGCCTCAATTCGCGTGGGGACGATTCGTTTGCCAAGTCACGCCCTATTCGCGCTGCGCTGCGCAAAACTTACGCGACTTATCTTGCTTTTGCTTGCGGGTGCCTTGTGTCGTGTGGTATAATGAGGGGTCTTTTAATATGGCAGCGCGAACAATGGAGCCCCATTCGTTGGTTTGGTTTGGTTAGGAAAGGAATTAAATTATGGCAAAGAAAACAGAAGCGGTAAGTGTAGCAAGTGCGGGAGTTTCTGCTCTTGATGCGGCTCTTGCACAGATTCGCAAGGACTTTGGCGAAGGAGCCATCATGAAGCTCGGCGATGTCGAGGCGAATAAGGACATTGAGGTTATTCCGACGGGATCCTTTAGCTTGGACATGGCGCTGGGCGTCTGGGGCCTTCCTCGTGGGCGCATCGTGGAGATCTTTGGCCCCGAATCTTCCGGAAAAACAACGTTAGCTCTCCATGTTATTGCTAATGCCCAAAAAGCTGGCGGCATGGCGGCTTTTATCGACGTCGAGCACGCACTCGACCCCGGTTACGCAAAGCGTATTGGTGTTGATCTAGACAATCTTCTTGTCGCGCAACCCACCTCTGGCGAAGAGGCTCTGAATATCACCGAGTCACTGGCACGCAGCGGAGCTATTGATGTCATCGTCATCGATTCTGTCGCGGCGCTAACCCCAAAGGCCGAGTTAGACGGCACGATGGGCGATGTTCACATGGGCCTTCAAGCTCGCCTGATGTCGCAGGCCATGCGCAAGCTGACCGGTTTGTTGGCGCAGTCGAAGACACTCTGTATTTTCACCAACCAAATCCGTGAAAAAATTGGCGTTATGTTCGGTAGCCCTGAGACGACGCCAGGCGGTCGTGCCTTGAAGTTCTACGCCTCGGTGCGCTTGAATATTCAGCGCATCGGTGCGATCAAGGATACGGCAGGTGTGATGACTGGAAACCGCACTCGCGTCAAGGTCGTCAAAAACAAGGTGGCTGCACCGTTTGTTGAATCGGAATTTGATATTCTCTACAACCGCGGCATCTGGTGGGAAGGCTCCGTGCTAGAAGCCGGGATCAAACAGAACATTGTTATCAAGCGAGGTTCTTGGTTCAGCTATGGAGCGGATCAAATTGGGCAGGGGTCTGCCGCAGCCGCACAATATTTTGAGCAAAACCCAGACGCATTAGCTCGCCTTGTCAAAGAGCTTAAAGCAATTGGAAAACCAGCTGTGACGGGCAGCACAACCGAAGAATAGTCGATGCCAGAACAAAAATACGAGAAGGAAGAGAAGGCAAGAATGCCGCGGCCTGAGCGCAAAGCGGATGGTAAAGTACAAGAGGCGGCTTCGCCACCTCCTGGACGCCTCGTCGGCGCATGGCTCACGGTTATCTTGCTTGTTGGCGTTGTGTCGGCCCTCTGGATGAATGGGGGCGAAAAGAGCGTAGAGATCGCTTATAGCCCTGATTTCGTGGGTATTGTTAATGACGGACTCGTCAAAGACGTCGTGATCTACCACGATTCGGGCATGAACTATGTGAAGGGCGAGACAACCGTTCCCGAAATGGCTACGCCCGAGCAAACAGCGCTTGCTACCAAGGTGCCGCCGCTTTGGAAGGTTAACGTCGGCGAGACCGATCCGGTAGAGAAGATGCTGGTGGACAAAGGCGTTGGTGTTAAACACAAACGCCAAAATAACCATGCGTCGCTTTTCCTCTACAACATCTTTCCGACGTTGCTCTTGATTGGCGTGATCTATTTTATCTTCGTCCGACAGATGCGTGCAGCCAGCGGTGGTGCGATGTCGTTCGGCAAGAGTCGTGCGAAGCAACTTGTGCGAGATGGACGTAAAATCACCTTCAAGGAAGTCGCCGGTATTCAGGAGGCCAAGGAAGAAGTTGAGGAAATCGTTGAGTACCTGAAGTCTCCAGAGAAGTTCCAGCGCCTCGGAGGCAAGATGCCCAAGGGTGTCCTGCTCTGCGGTGCCCCCGGAACGGGCAAGACCTTGCTTGCGAGAGCGATCGCGGGAGAGGCAGACGTGCCGTTCTTCAGCATCAGCGGTTCGGATTTTGTTGAGATGTTTGTCGGCGTCGGCGCGTCGCGCGTTCGTGATATGTTTGAACAGGCGAAGAAAAATTCGCCTTGTCTCCTCTTTATCGATGAAATTGACGCTGTCGGCCGAAGCCGCTTTACGGGCATTGGTGGCGGGCACGATGAGCGCGAACAGACGCTCAATGCGTTGCTCGTGGAGATGGATGGATTCGAGGCTAACGATGGTGTCGTGGTTATTGCGGCGACGAACCGCCCCGATGTGCTCGATCCAGCACTCCTGCGTCCAGGTCGTTTTGATCGACAGATTGTGATTGATCTCCCTACGCTTGAAGGGCGTGCTGATATTTTGAAGGTGCACGCCGCTAAGATTAAACTTTCCGAGGGCGTTGACCTCACCATCATTGCACGTGGAACACCGGGTTTCTCTGGGGCGGATCTCGCGAATTTGATTAACGAGGCAGCGCTTATCGGTGCTCGTCTTAACAAGGAGAGCGTGGACCTTGATGATCTCGAGGAAGCGCGCGACAAGGTGATGTGGGGCAAGGAAAAGCGTAGCCGAAAGATTGATGATGAGCAGAAGAAGCTCACGGCCTATCACGAGGCGGGCCATGCGATTCTCACCGTACTCAGCCCAGAGGCCGACCCCCTGCACAAGGTCACGATCATCCCCCGAGGGATGTCGCTCGGAAGCACGATGTTCCTGCCAACGAAAGATCGGGTCAGTATGTCGCGCTCGCATCTGCTCTCTGCACTGGTAATCAGTATGGGCGGCCGCGTTGCAGAGGAGCTGTTTCTTACAGATATTTGCACTGGCGCGAGGCAGGATCTTTCTCAGGCAACGCAGATTGCTCGCTCGATGGTTTGCGAATGGGGCATGAGTGAGGCTATGGGTCCTCGAACGTTCGGTCATCATGACGACCTCGTATTTCTCGGTCGCGAAATGAATCGCTCGCAGGATTATAGTGAGAAGACCGCAGAGTTGATTGATGCAGAAGTCACACGAATGTTGCGCGCCGCCCATGAACAAGCGCGGGGCATGCTTGAGGCAAACCGAGATGCCGTTGAAAAGCTTGTGGCTGAGCTTCTCGAAAAGGAAACCGTTTCGGGCATCGTTGCCGAGGATATTGTCAAGTTCGGTCATGTTCGTACACCCGAAGAACGCGGTGAACTTCCACCGGAACTTCCTCCTCCGCTTCCGCCCGCTCCTGAACCTGCTCAGCCCGCCTAGCGTACGTTTCACAAAATGACAAGCTCGGAAACCAATATCGCTGCCTTTGATGAGTTTTTCGATCGCAAGGAAATTCAGCGGCTACAGGATGAATTCTCTACAGCGACGGGTGTTGCCTCCGTCATCACGCAGCGCGACGGGACGCCCATTACGGTGGGCAGTAATTTCACGCGTCTGTACACCGAAATTATCCACAAAACAAAAAAGGGTTGCGCCAACTGCTCCACGTTGGATACCGAACTCGGCCGACAGGATCGAGTAGAGCCCATTATTCAACCTGGCCTAGGCGGGGGGCTTTGGGATGCTGGTGTGAGCATCAAGGTTGGCAATCAACATGTGGCCAATTGGTTGATTGGGCAGGTGCGCCACGAAACACATGTGGATGCTATTATTCGAGCTTATGCGCACGAGTTCGGGTCAAACGAATCGGACTTCATGGAGGCCTTCCACGACGTTCCAATCATGTCTCGTCCCCAGTTCGAATGTGTTGCTCAACTGCTTCTTTCTTTTGTAACCCAGCTTTCAACCGCCGCTTATCTACGTGTTCAGCAGGCACACCTGATCGCCGACGAGAAGAAAACGAGGGCAGATCTAACGCGCCTCTCCACCGCCATTGAGCAGTCGTCCGCGACGATCGTGATCACCGACGTTGAAGGAACGATTCAATACGTGAACCCTGCTTTTGGAGAAATCACGGGCTACACCGTCGGCGAAGCGTTAGGGCAAAACCCACGCGTCCTCAAGAGCGGAAAGCAGGATGCAGATTTTTACCGAGAACTCTGGGCCATCATTTCCAACGGAGCCACATGGAAGGGTCAACTTGTCAATAAACGCAAAGATGGCACTTTCTACACAGAAGAGGCAACGATTTCTCCGGTGCTCGACGAGACGGGACGCATTGTCAACTATGTTGCCGTCAAACGAGACATTACTGAGCACCTGGCGTTGACCGCCCAGTTCGAACAGGCTCAAAAAATGGAGTCGGTTGGCCGTCTGGCCGGAGGCGTAGCCCACGACTTTAATAACATGCTACAGGCTATTGTGGGCCATGCCGAGATGGCTCAGGAAGAAGCAAATCCGACGACGTCTATTTTCACGAATTTACAAGAAGTTCTCAAAGCCGCTGGGCATTCGGCTAATCTCGTTCGACAACTCCTGACTTTCGCGCGTAAGCAGCCCGTGTCACCCCAGATTATCGATCTCAACGAAACCGTGGAAGGGATGCTCAAAATGCTGCGCCGTCTTATCGGTGAAGCAATAGAATTTCTTTGGAATCCAGACCGAAGTCTGCCCCCAGTCAAGATTGATCCATCTCAAATCGACCAGCTTTTGACCAATTTATGTATTAATGCTCAAGACGCGATTGACGATGTAGGGACGATCACCATCGTCACCGAGACCGCTACAATTGATGAGGCTTCGTGTGCGAGTCATGCCGGTTCCTTGCCGGGTCAATATGTGGTGCTCTCAGTCCGAGATACGGGTTGTGGCATGAATCGTGAAACCATGAACCACCTGTTTGAGCCGTTCTTTACTACGAAAGAGGTGGGGAAGGGGACGGGTTTAGGATTGGCAACGGTTTACGGTGTCGTCAAGCAAAACAATGGTTTCATTGATGTTCAAAGCGAGTTGGGAAAAGGAACGACGTTTAAAATTTTTCTTCCGCAGCAGGCTCCGCTAGTTGATCCATTGACGGAGGCTACGCAAATCAAACCGATGGAACTCGGTACGGAAACTATTCTCTTAGTAGAAGATGAGTCGATGATTCTGGATCTGACAACAACGATACTCAGAAGATTAGGCTACACCGTGCTGCCGGTTGATAGCCCAGACGAAGCGATCCATTGCGTCCGCGAGTACATCGATCCGATTGACCTGCTCATGACTGATATCGTTATGCCCGAAATGAATGGAAGGGATTTAGCCTCGACCCTGCAATCCCAAAAGCCTGACCTCAAGTGTCTTTTCATGAGTGGGTATACTGCCGATATTATTTCTCGCAATGGTACCCTTGATGAGGGTGTGCACTTTATCCAGAAACCTTTTTCAACACAGGAGCTCGCGACTAAAGTCCGCGAGGCACTTAGATGAAAACAAGCTCCGCTGAAATGGCTCAGGCCCTCCTCGACTGCCCCGGACGTATCGTCATCACCGCGCATCTCCGTCCCGACGGCGACGCTGCTGGCGCGGCTCTCGGACTCTGCCTCACGCTGCAAGCCGCCGGTCGTCGCGCCGTTTGCGTGGGTCTTGAACCGCTCGGTGACGAATTTAATTTTCTCGAAGATCTTGATAAAATTATTCCTGCAAACGACTATGTTCCCCTTGATGGCGACGTGATGGCCGTGGTCGACTGTGGCGACTTCTCCCGTATACCAGAGGCGCTAAGAGGTCATGCCGAAAAGCTCATCGGCTTTTGCATCGATCATCACAAGAGCAACTCTGGTTTCGCCCCGCTTTATCTTATCGACCCAGCGTCAAGCTCTTCCGCCGAACTCGTGCAATCCGTCATCGAAGCGGGTGACCTGCCGATGACGCGCGGGATTGCTGAGGCTCTGTGGCTTGGCATGGTCACGGACACGGGGCGTTTCTCCTATTCCTGCACCTTACCCGAAACCTTGAGGCGCGCCGCCGTACTGCTTGAGGCTGGTGCTCGGTTCTCAATGATCAACGATGCGATCTTCTGCCGCGTGAATCTTCGTCAATTGCATCTTCAGCGTCGCTTGCTCGAATCGCTAGAGGTTTCCGACGATGGCCGAGTTGCTATCGCGAGTCTGAACCCTGCTGATTACGAGGCGGAACAGTGCACCTCTTTGGATTCTGACAGTTTTGTGGATATCCCTCGTTCTGTGAAAGGGGTTGAGATCGCTCTTTTTATTCGACAAATTTTTCTCGACAAACCGATCAATATTAGCCTTCGCGCGAGTGAACCTTATGATGCCTCAGAAATTTGTGCGACATGGGGCGGTGGCGGACATGCCCGCGCCGCTGGCGCTACCGTTCAAGGAGAGCTAGCTGAACAGAAAAATAAGATCTTCACGTATCTTAAAAATCTTGTTGCTGCGCAAGTTACTCCACCGCAGACCTAGCATTGCCGCCCTATGCCATCACCCCGAATGAATTTTTCGACAAAGCTTGCGCCAAAGTTAGCGACAAAGTTTTGAGAGCTAGCCCCTAACCCCTAACACCTTCTTTTTTTTGTGTTTCTTGTGGCAAACCCCACCCTCCATTTTTTCGACAAAGCTTGCGCCAAAGTTCGCGACAAAGTTTAATTTCACCAATCTTGTAATCTTGTCTAAAACTCCACACACTCCCAATTCGTAATTCGTAATTCGTAATTCGTAATTCCTAATTCCTAATTTCTCCCATGCCTTCTCCCGAAACAACAACGAAACTAAAACGCGCTGCCACCTACCTTCTCTGCGCCATCACGGGCGCGGCGCTCTCGCTCGCGTTCCCTGATACCAATCAGTCGGATGCCGCTTGGTTTTGTCTCGTGCCCTTGCTGGTGATGGTCCGTTTTGCGAAACCACGTGAAGGCTTTCGCTTTGGTTTTATTTTTGGCCTCGCTTTCTGGCTCTTTTCGATTTCATGGCTCATGGAATTGCGGCATAACGGCGGTCCCGTGTTGCTCGTTACGTTTGGGCTCATGGGGCTCAGCGCGTGGTGTGCGATGTTCATGGGCCTCTTCGGGATGGCCGCCTCATACCTGTGGCAGGGTGGAGACTCTGCCACGACCGGATGGCGACGTACCGTGTTTGAAACGGGGCTTCCCGTGGCCGTGTCGCTACTCTGGTGCGGCACAGAATACCTTCGCTCAACGATACTGACGGGATTTGCCTGGAATGCGCTTGGCGTTTCGCAAACGAGCTTCTTGCCCGTGGTGCAAGTGGCATCGCTCGGTGGCGTGTATGCCGTCTCGTTCGTGATTGTGTTCGTCAACTCCGGGATCGCAGGAGCAGGCGTGAGGACGTGGCGCAATATTCGCGGACGATCGGATTCGACGCGACGCCATTTCGATCTCATGCTCTCGCTCTTTGTGTTGCTGTTGGTCATGGTCTGGGGTGCGAAACGTGTCAAAACGATGCGTCTTGAGGAGGCGAGAGCCGACTCTGTTTCGATCGGTGCCGTGAATCCAAGTTTGCCCTGTATCTTCGAGTTCGATGATGAGGAGTCGCCGAAAGCTTACAAAAGACTTTCCGAATATACGCAGACGCTCGGGCTGTTCAAGCCAGACTTGATCGTGTGGCCTGAGACCGTTCTCTATGCCAATATGCCGGATGTATTACTTCAAGCTGATATCCTTGGTTTCGCCCACTCGTTGGGGACTCCGATTCTCGCTGGAGGAACGGAATTGTGGACGGATGCGGCTGGCGTTGAGCATGTTTACAACTCTTCATTTCTCTTTGGAACGAACGCCGTCATCGAGGGCGTTTATCGGAAGCAGCACCTCGTCCCGTTTGGCGAATATATTCCAGCCGACAAGACACTGACATTTCTTCAGCGCTTCGCACCAGCAGGCGTTTCGTGTTCACCAGGAAGCGGTCCTGTCATCATGGAGATTGCAGGCGGTGCGCGCGTGAGCCCGTTGATTTGTTTTGAGGATACCGTGGCAAGCCTTTCGAGAGCGGCGGTGAAGGCGGGCGCAACGATTCTCATTACGCAGAGTAACGATGCTTGGTTCTTCGGGTCGGCTGAGCCCGCCCAGCATCATGCACAAGCGGTCTTCCGTGCGGTGGAAAACGGAGTGCCGATGGTTCGTAGTTCCAACCGCGGCGTGACCGCTGTTCTGAGCGCTTATGGTGCGAGTTCAGAAGATGCTGAGGGAGGATTTTTATCTCTCCCCGTGCCGCTGGTTCGCAATCCGGGCGGAACGCTTTATTCGAAATGGGGAGACTGGGTCTTTGGCATTCCTTGTGCACTGCTCTTCTGCGGCGTGCTAGGCATGATGATTAGAAAGCGAATGGGTTATGGAAGTGTCTGAGAAAATTTGGTTTGTGTTTTATGACGGCAAGCTCGTGCTCAGTCGTAGCAACGGCGGAGTCATGGTCAGCACCCAGCCACCGCTGCGTGGCAGAGTCGACACCCTGCCACACGATA
Source organism: uncultured Lentisphaerales bacterium (assembly GCA_964618405.1). Lineage (GTDB taxonomy): Bacteria > Verrucomicrobiota > Kiritimatiellia > RFP12 > UBA3636 > JBBQIY01. Next base: position 8,289 of record CAZUAY010000011.1, on the reverse strand, counting down.
TCGGCGAACTTGACGGTCGCCGATGCATGGCGTACGAAACGGATCTCGCGCCGGATGAAAGCGACTTTACAATTGTGCCGTTGCGAGAATCTTTTTCGCTGATTGAACGCTGTTTTTATGAGAAAGCCGGACACGGAGCGGAATTGCTTTTCTGGGATTCTACGACGAAGTACTGCTCCCGTTGTGGTGGCACAACGAAACATGCTGGGTTACTCATGAAGCAATGCACGTCGTGTGCAACGGAGATCTATCCGCATGTTGCCCCGGCGGTGATCGTGTTGGTGCACAAAGGTGACTCCGTGCTGATGGTGCAAGGCCTCAATTTTAGAGGATCATTCTACGGGCTCGTGGCAGGGTTTCTTGAACCCGGCGAAACGCTCGAGCAGTGCGTCAAACGAGAAGTTCTCGAAGAGACGGGACTCATCATCGACAACATCCGCTATTTTGCAAGTCAACCCTGGCCGTATCCCTGTGGACAGATGATAGGATTCAACGCCGATTATGTGTCCGGCGAAATTAAGCTCCAAGAAACAGAACTTAAAGCGGCACGCTTCTTCACGCGTGACGCGCTCCCAGAACTCCCCTCGAAACTCAGCCTTGCCCGTGCACTGATCGATCATTGGTTGGGGGAAGAAGTCGCGAGTCGCTAGAGAAGTCGCTAGAGAAGTCGCTAGTAAAAACCTTTGTCGCGAACTTTGTCGCTAACTTTGTCGATCCTAATCCTAATCGTAACCCACCCCATCAAAGCGATTAAGATTACACTTACCATTACGAGATGCGGAGCAAACGGAGAACGGGTTTTCCAACCCGTTTTCGTACACGGGTTGAAAACCCGTGCTCCGTTCGTTACGACCACTGCTTGGCGAAACCCGAAGTTACTGGCAAACCCGCCTGTTCTCATACAACGACGTCACCGTAATCTCGAACGTCACCATAATCTCGCGCAAAAGTTCAAGATTATATTCGCATCAGGTCGGGGGATGGACGAACATTTGATTATCAGCTTATTGTAATTGACTTGAAGAAATCTTCAAGATTATGGTGGATCGCTTTCGCGTGGCAGAGTCGCCACCCTGCTTCAGGTAGGCGAGCAATCCGAGGCGAGGACGCCCCTCAGCCAAAGAAGCCCAGCGAAAACGGCACGTCTAAAGAGACGTGCCGTTTAGTTTCTCGTTAGCTCTCGCCGACTTGGATTATTGCGTTTCAGAAGATTCCAGATTTCGCCAAGAAGTTTTTCTTCATTGGACGGAATGGAAGGGACAGTGGGCTCGGGATAGGATTCAACTAAATTGAATCCAACCCTACTGTTTTTTTTACTTTATTGAGACTTCGCGTCCAGCCGCCGCCGAGCGGTAAAGCCCGTCGAGGATTTTTTGAACTGCGATACCATCGTAGCCCGAAGCGCCCAGTTCAGTTCCTTTCAGGCAACCATTGATCCAGTCTTGGAGCTTGTGAACAAACGGATAGTTTGGCTCTTTCGATTCGATGAAGACGGGCTTGACGTTAACCATTAGGTCGTTAAGATCGGTATAGATCTCAGCATCTTCCCAGTTGCAACCACCCTTCGTGCCCATGGCCGTGAAGTTATACACGGAAGATTCTTTGATGTGGCAAGCAAACGCGGATTCAATCTGCATAATCGCTCCGTTTTCAAAACGGATCTGTCCAATGGCGAGATCTTCAACCGTGTAGGTCTTCCAATCCCAACCCGGCATTGAACTACGGGTCGTCGATGGCTTGTCGCCGATATACGTCCAGATATTTGCACTGGCGGCAACAGGCTTCGGGCAACCCATAAACTCGTAGCAAGCCTCGATCATGTGAACCCCAATGTCGATGAGCGGTCCTCCTCCTTGAAGTTCCTTCTGGCCGAAAACACCCCAATTGGGAATGCCCCGACGGCGCAAAACGCGAATTTTGGTGAAGAGGATGTCGCCGAATTGGCCGTTGTCGCGTGCTGCGATGAGGGCTTGCGTGCTACCGCTGTAGCGCTGCTGAAAACCAACGGAAAGCTTCACGCCGTTCTTCTCAGCAGCGGCAATCATCTTCTCGCATTCTTTAGGATTCATGGCCATCGGCTTTTCGACCATGGCATGGCATCCCGCATTACAAGCATCGATAACGGGTGCACAATGCACGCCGTTTGGGGTGCAAACGTCAACGGCATCGGGCTTGATTTCTTTGAGCATCTTCTTCCAGTCTAAGAAAAGGGCGGCACGAGGAAGACCCCACTTCGTTTCCATCGCATCAAGTCGCTCAGGCAGGATATCGACGCCGGCGACAATTTCTACCTCCGGTATTTTTTTGTAAGCTTCGAGATGGCTTTGAGCAATACCGCCGCATCCAATGATCGCGACCCTAAATTTCTTTCCTTTGAACGCTTTCGATTCTGCTTCTATTTTTGTTGATACGCTTTCAGCCATTTTATCCTCCGTTTTTGTTTTATTCTGACATCGACTGGTGTGACTAGCCAAGCAAAGACATCCCGTGTGCCTTGTTTCGATGTAGAGAGTATACTACCACTTCGTAGTGAGACCCTTCAAGACCTTAACCTTGCTATGACCGCGGTGTTTTCTCGTTGTCAAGTTTCTGGGCAAATGTCCGAACCGTCTCGTCTGGGTCCTTAATGAATGCTTCGAGCTCTAGGGGGCGTAATTTCTTCTGTTGACAACTTTTTAAATAATCAAACCTGACGAGCCAATCGGGGTGCTTAAAAAAATGGGCCATTTGCCCAGCGGCGCTTCTGAAAATGTCAGAGTTTTGTTCGAAACAATTTCTTACCGGTTCTAGGAATCTTGACAGCTTTCCGGAATAGAGCAAAATAAGTTGTCGCTTTGCACGGGTCATACCAACGTACAGAAGCCGTGCACTTTCGGATTCTAGCGCCGGTGTGTTGCAAAAATAAGAGTTGGGAAACACATCATCTTCGCACCTCATGATGATGACACGATCAAATTGCAGCCCTTTGGCTTTGTGAATGGTTGAGATGACAATGCGTTCATCTCCAACCAGCACATCCACCTCTTTGAAGCGACGTAAGTCTTGCCGTGTGATTGCGAGGACGGCAAGAAAAGGTCGCCGCGCACTCATTTCATTGTAAGTGAGATCCGTGTATCGCATGAATTTCTCGGCTTGTGCTAGAACATCCTCGGGCGTTCCAATCGAATAGAGCCCTTGGGCAAAGCAGTATCGAATGAACGCTGTAAATTCAGCGCGGTAGGAAGAAATGCGATCGGGAGGATTTTTGATACGCCGCCATAAAGGCGAAAACGATTCCCGAAAACGATAAATGACTCGCTCGTAGTTACGTATGGCGTCAGCTTGTTTGCTAATCACCGCTGCGGCATCTTTCAGTAAACGCATCATGAGTTCGCCCGTGACTAACACATCGTCCATTGCGTTGTGAGTGTTGCGACCATCGAGGTTTAACGATTCGATGAGATCGACGAGCTTGAAAGACTTTAAATCGCTATAGACGCGACGGGATAAGTCAAGCGTGTCAAACATCGGGTTCTTCGTGATGTCATGCGCGATGCCATGTCGTGCAAAGCCCGTCTTCATCATCGCGAGATCAAAGCTAAGGTTGTGCGCCACCAAAACGCTATTGCCAATGAAGTTACTAAAGGCCAAGAGACCGTCTGTGCTCGAGACGCCTCTTGCAATAAGCATCTCTCGAGAAATTTTATGAATCGCTTCAGACTCGCCTAATTCATGGGGCGAATTGATATACACCTCGAAGGTTTCTCCGGGCACTCCGGCCACATATTCAACGGCCGCAATTTGTATGATTTCGTCGTCATCCCGATTAAGCCCCGTGGTTTCGGTGTCGAAGACAACGACGCGTTCACGAAGCACACTGCGCTTAAATTCCTCGAGATAGGGAAGCGTGAGCAGTCCGAAAGATTCATCTAAAAAATCGGAAGGGGTAAACCCAGCATCGAACAGCGTACTGGTAATAGCGCGAGCCTCTTTTTGCGTTTTAAGGTTTGCAAATAATTTGAATAACCTTGACCAGGCGATGCGGTCTGTTGAATCACTAAAGATTCCGCAATAGGCTTTGAAGTCACGGAATTCGGTCCTGCTAAACAAATCAAAGCCCGAGACTTTATAAAGGTCGTTTTTACAACCAACTTTCTCTAGGGCAGAGGCGGCTGCTTCGGCCATTGCGTTTGTCGAGACGAGGATGGCGGTTTTTTCGAGCGTCCCATCCCGCAATTCTTTTTCGACTCGTTGGGCAATATAATTTGCCTGCGCTTCTGACCGCTCATAGAATTTGCCTCCCGTTATCGGCAGCGAGATAATTTGCAAATCTTCGGAATCGCGTCCAACAATAGTTCCTGGTAACGGCAGATAATCCCAGTTAACATGGAGTGTCTTAATCGCATAGCGAATGAACAAATCGAGCAAATAGGATTTTGATCGAAAGTTTTTAATCAGGTTGTGTGTGGCACAACGCTTGGCGACACGGTTGAGGTTTTCAGCAGAGGCGCCCATAAACGAAAAGATCGATTGTTCCATATCCCCGAAATAGGCGACATGCGCATCGGGTGTGGATAGCTTTTCGATGATGGCCATCTGAAGCGGATTGAGATCTTGAACTTCGTCAACTTGCACCCAGACGCACAAATCCTCCGGTGACAAAACTGGCTTCACAGCCAAAAAGAAATAGGTGTAAGCGAGTAAATCGTCAAAGTCAATCACCGACAGAAACTTTTTCAACTCGTAGTACCGTGCGGCTATTTGTTTAACCAGTTCGGGATTGCGATAATACACGTCACTTTTTGAAAGCGGTTCAATAATCTCGACAGGGAATTTGAGCTGGATTTGGCGTAAGGATGCCGTCGAATTAAGCAGGCGTTGAACAGGAATAGCTCCATCTCCACCTTCATCCTTGAGGGTGTTAATTTGTTCGGTCGGGAATTCCTCTGCGACTTCCAGCATCAGCTCGAACTGTGTGTCGGCATCAACGACTTGCCACTTTTGTGGGATCAGTTTTTTCGAATAAAGAAAATGATGACAGAAATGGTGAACGTTGCCGAGTTCTGGGAGCGCTGACAGAGGCGCGATTTTGCGAATTCGTGCTTTCATCTCCAGCGCTGCGCGGACGGTGAATGTGAGGCACAAAATTTTCTCCGGGGGAATACCGCGCGCTAAGGCATTGAGCACGCGATACGATAGCAGTTCTGTTTTGCCTGTGCCGGGAGGTGCTAGGACTAAGTGCTGCCCATCGGATAACGCAATAATTTTTGTCTGCTCTTCAGTAGGTTGAAAGTTTGTGTCGGGTGTTGTGTTGTCCATGTTGAGTTCTTTCTCGTAAACAACCTATTCCATGTCTCGAATCGCAAGGTCATGTTTCGCTTGCTTATTTACCACTCATGCGGCGGAGGAATTCAATGAGTCCGGCGCGGTGGCCGGCGCGTGAGAGAGGGTGAGTGGTGAGAATGGAAACGATCTGTGAGGTCAGCGGGGAGGAGAGATCGAGAAAGGCGTCCTGAGCGAAGTCGGCGTATTGTCCCACGCGTGTTTCTTCGCTTTTCGGGGGAAGGGGATCGGAGCCCGCGATGACGCGATGGCCTTTTTTCGCCGCCACGGCCATGAGTCGTGGCGTAGGCCAGAAAACGGGGCGTAGTGATGGATCGCCGATGAGCAGTTGTTTGTCGTCGAAGGATTCAAGAAGCGCAGCAACAACCTTGGCGCGTTTTAAAAGCCATTTGCCAACGCCCCAGGCCAGAACGGGGATGGCTCCAGAAGCGAGCGCTTCGGCGATGGCGACTTTCGCAGGCGTCCCATCATGAAACGTAGCGCGTGTTGCTAAAGCGAGAATTTCAATTCGCTCTGCGCAGGCGATTTGACGTCCCGCGACAACGATGATGTCGGGCTGATTTGCTTTGCGAAGAATGATTGACGTGTCATCAGATTTGACGACCGAATAGCCCTCAGGCAATCTGTCGCCACTTGCCCAGGCCGCGAATGCGTCCGTGCCTTCGCGTTCGGCCAGCATCATGATGCCGGTCGATGCGCCGGCGATGATGATGCGTTTTTGAAAAGCATCCAGCAGGACTTCTGTGTCGTAGTGTGGGTAGATATGAACGTGCGAGTCGATGAGTATGGACATAGTTTAGTGTTGCGAGAGCATTCGGAGTGTTCCGGCGTGGAAAAAGTATTCGCCCCAGCCGATGGTGAAGAGAAAATTTCCATAGAGCGCATGTTCGATCCCCGAGAAAAGGAGAGACCGTGTACGCTTGTAGGAGGTTAGAAACATGAGGCCGCCAATGAAGGTGAAGGAAAGCGCGTAGAGGTTGGCGAAGGGGAGATGGGCGAAGCTGAACACGGCGGCACCGACGAGAGTTTGGATTGCAACAGGAAAGAGTGCAGCGTATCGATAGGTGTAAAATGCGCGGTAGACAATGCCCTGCGACATCACAGAAATAAGGGGATAGAAGCACATCACGAGAAGCCAAATGCCCGTTCGTTCACGGGGAAATTTTAAAAGCCCTTCCGGTTTATAAAGCGCGAGTGCGACCGTGAGCAAGATGGCGATAATCGCAAAACGAGAGAGCATGAAAAACCAGTTGCGATGTGTCACGGTGGAGACCGTGACAAGATCGGGAAGAACGAAGTCTGTTGTTCGACGTAAACAGATGAGTGTAAAACCCGCGATCACCACGAGCATGGGGATGATGGGCACATTGATATCGATGCCGATCTTTTTTGATACAAGCGGCATCAGTCTTAGGAGAACGGGCACGCCGAAAAAGAGGCAAATAAACTCAAGTTTGCGTCGCATCGTGATTCCATTCCAATTACTTTTTTTCAGCCTTCTCGGTTTCTTCGGGTACCGCATTGGTTGTATCGGATGAGGTGAACATGCCCGTGATGGCTCCGCCAACGGCTTTGGCACCGCCCACCACTGCGCCCCCGACGGTTTTCACGCCACTGACGGCTGCACCTCCGAGTGCACCAGCGGTATCCAGAGTCGCGCTGCCGACGGTTTTGACACCGCCAACAACGGCACCGCCTACGGCGCTTGCTGTGTCGACCGTTGCCTCCCCGATGGTTCTCGCTCCGTCGAGTAGCGCGCCACCTACGGTGCCGACGGTATCCGCTGCCGCCCCACCGACTGCTTTGACGTTCTTGACGACCACGTGGCCAGCCGTGGTTGCTCCATCGGCGACGGCTCCGCCAACGGCACCAGCCGTTCCTACAGCCGCTTTCCCGGCGGAACCTGCTGCGCCAAGAGTGGCGCTGCCAACGCTTGAGGCGGTGTCTACGGCGAAGCTGCCAGCGGCCTTTGCACCATCAGCGGCTAACCCTCCCGCCGCCACCGCAACTCCACCAACGGCCCTTGCGCCATCGGCAGCAAAGTTTCCAGCAGCCTTTGCTCCATCGATGGCTAAGCTGCCGGCAAGCGTCACACCATCAACTGCAAGGGATCCGATTTTCAAGGGTGCATTTTTGATGATGCGAATAACCCCCTGAGCAACGGCCTTCAATGTTTGACTAAAAGCATCGAGCGCGGTGATGCCCCCTTTATGTTTGCCGATGTCCTTAAGGATGAGATCTGGCATCGGGATAACAACTCCTTTTCCACCGGTCAACGTTGCGGCGATTCGAATTTTGGCGCCTCTTAATATAAACGATTCGATGATCACTTTTCGTCCGGCCTTTTGATTGCGCTCAGCTTCATCTTCTGCCTTCTCTGTCGTTCGCAACTTATCTAAGATGGCGCTAATGTTGCTGTTTAATCCAGACAACTCGTAGGAGATGAGCGGGTCGAGGATGGTAATTTCTTTGATGATGAGTGTATCGGAGAAGATTGACCCCGTATCGACGACGATGCGGAAGCCCTCCATTTCGAAAACGTTTGCCTTGAATCCTTGAGGAGGCCCGACGACCATGCCGCTCAAATCCACAATACCGAAGAAGGGTCTGACATACGCCTTACCTATTTTTATTTCAGTTCCTATTACAGAGGGGCCGGCCGACTTAGCCGCTCTGCCGACGATGAATCCCAGTCCGTATTGCACGGTGAGAATCGCTACGATTAACAGAATGACGAGTGTTATTAAAATCCGTCGGAAGGCCTTTCTTTTCTTGCGCGGCGTAGGCGCTTCGTCGGTATTTTCTTTTCGCGTTTTCATAAGATGTAATGCTTTCATTTTTACACTCCTTTGCAGGGAACGCAGATTATAGTCGATTTGACCCTAAAAGACTATATGATTTAGATTTGCCAGGGTAATCGGTCAGGCACAGGGGCTGTGCCGGACCGATTAAGTCGCTAGTCGCTAG
>CAZUAY010000010.1:0-26895 GCA_964618405.1 uncultured Lentisphaerales bacterium | reverse complement strand
AGGACGGGTTGCCGTACAAGTAACGGCTCCCAAGGGCATTGCCGTCGAAATTTTTGTGCCGGAACTCATGCCTGAGACGCTGTGGGGTCGCACGATGAATGGGTTGAAATTAAACCCCGGTAGCGAGCTGAACATCGTTGCTGGCGACGACCGTCTCTTCTATTTTCGCGTCCGAACGGAAACGCCACCACCGGGTCCACATCCCGTTCGCTTGACCTTCACGCTGGCCGATGCCGAGCCGGTGGAGGTTGAGCTGCGCGTGAATGTCTACCCCATCCGCTTTCCACGACGTCCTTTTATGGTATTTGACGTCAATAATGTCGCCAACTATCTCTGTTCGCGTAAGATTAAGGGGCTTGACTACGTCTGGGACGAGGAGCGCGCACACAATTACCTAGCAGATATGGCCGCCCACGGGGTAGCCGGTCAGTCGCTCGGCGGCGTCAATGCGCCAAATTCCCACTACTGGTATAGCAAGGTACAGGTACGCGACACGGGGCAAACCCTTACCGACGCGATCAAGGCCGATCCAAACCGCTTCCGCAACCGACTCGATCTGCCCGCGCTGGACTTCGCGGAGTGGGACTGGTTTGTCGATCGCCTTGTGGAACACGGCATGACGCATGTACGCTGGGCAATGGGCGGCACGGGCAGCGGATTTTTGCAAGGACACAATCAACTCACCCGCCTGATTTACGGACGTACTTTTCCTGATGGCGACATACGGCAGTCGGCCGTCCAGGAATGGTATCTGCGGGAAGTCACCCGCTATTTAAAAGACCGCGGAATCGAGCGTGTTTTTGGATCAATCGACGACGAAATCCCTGCTGAAAAGCTGGCGTGGTGGGTGCAACACGCTTATCGGACATTGCAGATGGGACTGGAACCGGGTGTCACACAATCCGCCGAGACCTTAGCTGACGATCAGCGCATACACATGGTAGCGCCTTTCATGCGCCAGTGGATTATCGGAACCTTACACAAAGCGACACTCGATAAGCGTCGCGCTGAAGGAATTATTCGCCCTGAGCATTGGACGACGACATACCATTCCTCGGCCAACCATTGGCAGCCTTATGCGCAGATGCGTGGGCATTGCGGCATGAATCCGGCATACTTTGATCTGGACGCCTGCTGGATCCAAACCTACTACCGCTGGAACCAGAGCGAAGCCGCGATCTATCCAGGCGAAACGGGACCGGTCGGAAGTGCCGCTTGGGAGGGTGCGCGTGATGGGCTCGATGATGGCAACTTGCTGTTGCTGGCGCGTGCCATGATCCGAGCGCTGCCGGATGTGAAGATCCGGGAACGCTATACCGACCGGCTGGAGGAAATTGTAGGCGAGCGCGAGAATTCGCTCGTCCGCTTTCGTGATACCTTGACTGGAGCTGGCTTGGTGACCTCAATGGTACGCCATGATACCGGGATGTTTAGAGAAGCCAAGAAGCGTTTACTCCTCCTCACTGCTGAACTGACACCTCTTGTTCCAGTACAGAAGGCGGGGGCGGACTTCGGTCTGCATACATTGATCCGTGATGGAGTCGCACCATTCGTCATACCTGCGGGAATGGCGCTGGCGCCCCAAGTCGCGGAGTTCCTCAAAGCGGCTGCGGACGGATTGGCGCTGTCCTCCCCCGAATCAACGACTGTGGATCCAGCCCTGCCCTACCCCGTGTTGTTTGCCGGTACCTTGGAAGAGCTGCGACTGTGTCTCCCGAAGCTAGCGCAACATCCAGACTTGGCTGACCTCGGTGCAAATTATCCACGTGCGGGTGGCTATGTCGTGCGTTTCGTGCAGCAGGCGCCGGAACACGGAACCAAGAATGATTCCACCAAGCGACCCGAGTCTATGCTTATTCTCGGCGGAGATGTGGCCGGTGCAGAAAAGGCACTCTCCACTCTCGCCAAAATGGCGACGCCAGTGCGAGGGCTGTACAGTCACTGGCTACTATCGCATGTTCACTAAGCCCTTTGTTTATATTGAAAGGAACTAAGGATGTCCCAACCAACTGCTCTGTATGACCTCCACCTCCACACCGGGTGGAGCTATGACGCAACCTCCGAAGTAGAATCGTATTTCACGGCGGCGCGACGACACGGCGTACGCTGCCTTGCGATCACCGAGCACCATCTGATCGACGGACTCAGCGAAGTCCGCGAGGTAGCACGCCACTACCCCGAGGTGCGCGTGATCCGAGCAGCAGAATTGACGGTGAAAACTGAATTTGGTGATATCGATCTACTCTGCTATGGTTTGCCTAACTCCATTCCGCCCGCGCTACAAACGGTTCTCGATGATTACCGCCAATGGCAACAGGCCTACGGTGCGGGCATTAGCGCAGGCGTACAGGCGCTCGGCTTCTCGTTCACCGATCAGCAACGTCAGGCTTTGCTTGCAACCTACCGGCCTGCGAAAGCCATGGATGTGCAAGGCATCACCCATGTTCGCAACGCTGTTTTGCGAAAGCATGATGAATTCGACGAATTCATGGAACGGACGAGAAAAAAAGTCGCGCGAGCAAGCTATCCGGATGTCGCGCATGTCGTTCCCGCCGTCAAGGCTGCAGGCGGCTTGATTGCACTCGCCCATCCTCTCCATTATTTTTTGAAACACGATTTGGCACGCATGGATTCCCTCCGCAAGCTATGTCAGCTTGACGGAATTGAATGCGCCCATCCAAGCGTTCCTCCCGAATACCGAGTGCTTTACCGCGCCTATTGTGAACGTCACGGACTGTTCTCTACCGGAGGATCGGACTGCCACGATGAATCCGATATCGACCTAAACTTCGCGCGTCATGGCGGTCCCCCTGAATGGCTGGACGAGTTCCTCGCCGCACTGGATAAGAGGGGTTCAGAACTCACTAAAAGACCTTAATCAGGGAAATATAATCGCAGATAGTACTCCCTTCTCCAGCATTACCGATCTACCCTCGTGCCAGAGGAACGCGCCAGAAGGGCTGCGATGGGCAAGCCCTCCGCGCGGCCGCACCGCGAGAAAACGATGGGGTAACTTTTAGCACCCCAGAAACTTCGTCGCGAACGTTGTCGCGAACGTTGTCGAAGACAGGAGAAGTCTCACGCGAAGACGCCTGCCTGTGCGGGGACGGCAGACGAGCGAAGCAAACGGAGAACGGGTTTTCCAACCCGTTTTCGTACACGGGTTGAAAACCCGTGCTCCGTTCGTTACGAGCACTTCCTTTACAAATGGCTCGACGTTATAGGCAAGAGGCTGGGCTGCCACTCTGCGTGAATTTTAAACCATGAAACACAAAAAGCTCGGTGGCCTCGGTATCCTCGGTGGTGATAAAATCTTAAACGAAAAGATCGCTAAGTTTACGCAAAGATCGCAAGGAAGGTGTTAGGTTTCAGGCGCTAGGTTCTAGCCGATTCCAGTGCCAAGCCGCTAGCCCCTAAAACCTAAAACCTTCTCAGCAGATCACGGTGTCTCGTATAAATCGTTGAGGATCATGACGGTTTCATCAACGAGTTCCTGTCCGCCCTGCGGTGAAACTTCATTGCAGTATAGGCTTGCGCTGTAGCCTCGGCCCCACGCGCCACGCTCGGTGGCAAGATACGTTCCGCCATAGGGGCCAGGTGTGCCGCAAAGCTGGATGATGAACGTTTGTTCAAACGGACTGCGCGCCTGGATGCGGTGTTGGAAATCCATATACAATTCGAATCGGTTCGATGCAAATGCGATGTCACCTATTCGAACAACATGCAGCTCCATTGGGAGCTTAGGTTCTGCTGTCTGGGTCTCGTAGCGAGCGATAATGCGACGATAGCGGTTGCGTCCAGAAACGAGTTGGGAATTAGCAACGAGCTTTTCGGTTGGCGTCCCATCTGTCTTGAAGGGTAGTGCTTCTTGCTTCTGCAGCTCACTTTTCGCCTGTTCGTAGTCATCCTGGGTGAGAAGGCGCTTGCTCAGCTTTATTGTCTGAACCACATGCTGTATCGGCAACGCAGTCTTGATGTCCTGCTTCGCCCAACTCAACACTTCGTTGAAGGCGCACGCGATACGTTCGGCGATATCTTTTCGCGTGAAATATTCGCCAATGTTCTTTGGATTCTCCGTGCCATATTTAAGTTGATAACGGCGCGCTTCCGCTTTTTTATAATGCAGAGTGCGTGGGGCAAGATCGCCGCCTGCGGCGCTCTGCGGTAGGATGAAGATGTTACCGTGTTGCGCACGGATCGCCTCTCGTGTCTCATGCCAAAAGGAAGCAGAAAGGCGCCATTCCTGCTCAGAGTTCTGCGATGGACACGGGACGTTAATGATTGCGCCGGTTAGTTTCTTGTCTGCATCGAATGTGTACAAGAGATTGATAAAGTGATCTGCCCCCGCCTCATAGTGGCTGAACATCGGGTCATTCGTTTTGCCGTACATGGCGGCGTGCCCATTGACTTCAGAGGTTGAGTTGACGACCGCACCAGGACGCTTGGAGAGATCATCGAAATAGACAACCCTTCGGCTGTGCGCAACGACCGCGTATCCGTACCCGTAAGCGATTCCGCCAGGTGTGCGCTTCGCGTAGGCCTCTGCGATGGCCTCGGCCGTTTGGGTGACGAAGAAGTCTTGATACGCATCGGCGGAGGCGATCTCGAGGCCCGAGTCAGGTATCTCGTTCGGAGACGCTGTGGAGGAACCCGACTGGAAGTCGGGGTTATCTCCGTAAGTTGTCGGCCCTGCATGCGTATGCGTCGCGTTCATCACAAGCTTCAACACGGGAATGTCAGCATTGATCTGCGCGACTTTCGCCCGAATTTTATCGAGCACGTAGGAGCGGATCACGACAATGTCTGCGGAAAGGAAAATAACGCTGTCCGCCCCATCGTCGACAACCAGTGCGGTGACCGTTATCGGATCGATAATTCCCTGTGAAATGCGCATGTGGAATTGTCCCGGAATGTTAACCGGTTTCGTCGTAGAAACATCGCGCGCCGCCCAGCCAATCGTAAGCTCATTCATAAGTTAGGTCCGTAGGGTTAAGTGAAAACCAAGAAAGCGTACGGTGCGAACTGCACCCTCGTTAATGTTATGTCCATACGTTTCGCGGAGACGTCGCGCAACCGCATGGGCTCCCATGCTAACCAGAAAGAAGATTCCGAACAAGACGAGGTAAGCTGCGTCGGGATAGTGTAGGACACCAGCGGCATCGACTGTTGCTTGGTTGCTGAAGAAATCGAGCACACCACCGGCTAGGCTACTAAAGAGTGCCACGAAGGCGTAGGAAGAGAAGTTCCCGATGCCCACGCCAACTCCAGTCAAGGATGGCGGATTGACCTCCATTAGGATTGCGTTGGTGATGGGAGAGAAGCCGGAAGACATTGCGATCACCAAGAAAGCCGCTACCAGCACGTATCCCAACACGGCCCCACGAGGCAGGAGTAGCAACGCTCCCAGCACCAGGAGAGAGCCTGTCGGAATGAAGCGCGTTTGCCACAGGATAAAGGGCTTCCGCCGATTTCCAACAAGCGAACTGAGAATGCCTGTCAACTGATTACTCACGGCGGAGATCAGCACCATGCCCGTACAGCAGAGAGAAGCCATCTCAGGAGTCAGGCCGCCGACATCCTCCAAAAACTTCTTACCGATGACCGTGAGAACGACATAGTAGAGACCAAAACTCATCGAAAATGAGAATACGCCCTTAAGCGTGTGAAGGTTCGAAAAACCGTGACGATACGGCTTGAAGGAAAGCAACGCTTCTTGGTTGACCGGCGGCTTTTTAACATAACGCCACAGGAGAGCAATGCCGGCCACGACGAAGATTCCGAGAGCTGCAATGCCCAACATGCCAGCTCTCCAGCCGTATGCGTTAACGATACGCACAAAAGGGTAAGTTCCAGCAATGCCTCCGGAATAGCCAAACAGCACAACAAAGCCGAGAACCACCGTAAAACGGCTCCGATAAAGTCGCGCACACTCCTTGACCATGCTGAGGTAGGCGCATCCACAGCCAAGCCCAATAATTCCGCGGCTCAGAAACAACGTCCAGTAAGAAGTGGAAAAGGCAAAGAGCAATGTGCCTACGCTCATCACCACCGCGCCCAGTGCGAGCACACGCATACCGCCATAGCGATCCACTAGGACCCCGACTAAAAGCTGGGTTATGGCGTAGATGTACATAAAAGATGTACCCAAGGCAGCAATAGCGGAGGCGGAGACCTTTAGCTCCGTTTGAAGTTCCGAAAAAATTTGTCCCGGAATCGCGACACGGTGAATGTTGACCACAAAATAAAGCATCAACCCAAAAATGAAAAGCGCTACAGCAAAGCGGCGTTCGCGCGGCGTTAACGACTCAGACTCCGCGGTCTTCGGCGGAACCACATAAGCGAGATGGTTATGAGCGGCCAGTGGCGTGGACACCGCTCCGCAGTTAGTCGTTGTCTGTGTCGTTGATTCCAAAACGTTCATGATGCAAGTTTTATCGAGTAGAGTTTTACTGCAAAACCAAAAGAGTAGCAAATAAGCCTGTCAAAAGCGAGATGCAAGAAGTCATTGAGTTCTGATCGCGACTTCGGCATGCCCCCATTACGCAGGGATGATGTAGCGGTCGTTTGAACTCAGTCCAAGTGCATCAACGACTCCGGGCACGATCGCGCGTACGAGCGCTAAATTTTCCACAGAATGGGCATCAGACCCGCTATAAAACAAACATCCCGCCTTTTTCGCCATTCTATACACACGCAACCAGGTGTCGGGATCCTTCTCCCAGTTGCGCAGGCAAGAGGCATTGAGTTCGATCCCGGTTCCGCGTTGAGCGAAAAGGTCGAACACACGCATCATGCGCTTTTCGTCGAGGTTACGCATAATCCAGCCAACATCTCCTTTTCTAAAAATATGCAGCGTGGTTAGATGCGCAATTCCGATTTTCGACCAGGGCAGATCTAAGCGCAACAATTCTTCAAGCCGTTCCGTATAGAGTTCGACAAGTTGAGCTTCCGTCGTCACATGCTCCGGCCGTACAAACCCATGCATGTGCATGTGCGTTGTCGGGATGACCACAAAATCGAACAGATCGAAATGTGCGCGCGCTAGGCCCAACTTATCGCCACCGCAATATTCCGTCTCACACCCGTGAAAAAAACGGACCTTCTCGTGTTGGGGTAACGGCAGCGCAGAACGGACATGTTGGATATTCAGTGGGCGGTAGTCATCTGAGGCACCCGGGACATCGGCGTCCCAGAGGTGGTCGGTTAGGCAAAGCTCCTCATACCCAAACTCAACGGCGGCGGCAAGCGCAACTTCAGGCCGGTGCTTGGGATCATGGCAACAGGGTGAAAGCGTCGAATGAAAATGATAGTCGTGTGTGATAAACGATTCTTGCATCTATTCCTCCTTTTCAGATAGGTCGAGGCCTGAGCGGCTCTCTATTCATAACTGTCGATTTCTTCAAAATCGCCAAAGTCTTTACCGGATTGACCCACAGGAAGCATGAAGTGGTAGTTTCCTTCACCGCAGGCAGTGGCGAGCTGGGAGCAGATCTGCTGAGATCGGCTCGGCGTATCGTGGGGACCGGCGAAGTAGAAAGGTTTTCCTTCTTTTCCGAATACGAAAATTTCGGCGCAGAGCGATCGGTCGATTCCAGCCAGAACCGAACTCGCATCGCCATAGTCAGCATGAGGAGGAAAGCCGAGGTTACGCGAGAAATCGATGACGTCACCAATTAGTTTGGCCGCATACTCAGGCGATTGCACTTCTAATGGCTCCCGCTCATGAGTGCTTGTCAGCATTTCTTCAAAGAAAGCCGGTGAGAAGGAGCGAAAGAAGGCATTTTTCACACCGAGACACCATGCGTCGACAAGAAAGATGCCCGCTGCGATTAAGTCGTTGTCTAGTTCGCGGGCGATGATGAGGGTCCCCATGCCACTCTTAAAAGTTTCCTCCGACACCCAAGCTCCGAAAACGGGGGCTTGCTGGATAGCCGCTCGGGATAGCCCGAAGCGAAGTTCAAAAGGAACGCCTTGCTTCACCTGATGTTGCTTGGCTGCTTTAGCTTTAGCTTTTTGCTTTGCCATTTTCTTCTGTCGTGTGAGCTGAATTTTTTGCTTATCTTTAGCCATGTCGTAGTAGTGAGTTGTGAGAGAAGTTCGGAGGGCGTAGGGAGTAGGGAGTAGGGAGTAGATGAGGCTGGGGGCACCCCAGACCCCGTTTGAGAAAACTTTGTCGTTAGCTTTGTCGTAACCTTTGTCGGGAAAGAGTGGTGAGTTATGAAGTAAAATTTGTCGTTAAGGTCAATTCGGTCATTGGGGTCACAAGAAATTGGGAGCATGCAGGCTTAGCCAGTATCCCAAAATAGAAAAAGTAATAATTTGTAATTCGTAATTGGAAATTTGCTAACACCTAGGGCCTAACACCTAACCCCTTCTTCCAGAGGACAATCGCAGGGTTTATTACGCAGGAGTTCCATCTGCTCTTCGGGCGTGTTGACGAAAGCATTCTGGACAGCAGAGCCGATCGCAAGGGTTTCGTCAAGCGGCGTTGCATGATTATACCCACGCAGGCCGAACTCTGCCACCAGTGCTTCGTGCCGCAAGAAAAGAGCCCGTTCCTTCCCTACCCAACGGAGTGTTTCGGGATGACGGGCATACCCACCTACACCGCCATGCTTGGTCAGAATATTCCACAGGCCGTGCAATTCGCGATGCTCCGCAAGCAGATGTTTGCGGCATAAGTATCGAGTCTCAACATCCCAAACACGCATAATAGTAAGATTAAAATAAGCGGCCGATGGCTGGCAAGTCACCCACGAGTGGCATCGCATA
The DNA here is from genome assembly GCA_964618405.1 of uncultured Lentisphaerales bacterium. Lineage (GTDB taxonomy): Bacteria > Verrucomicrobiota > Kiritimatiellia > RFP12 > UBA3636 > JBBQIY01. The sequence continues at coordinate 18,123 of CAZUAY010000010.1, read as the reverse complement.
ATCGATGAAGGCTTGCGTGACATTGTTACCGGCACGGTTGATGAAAGCTGCAGGCATGCTGCGCGTATTTTTCGCGACAGAACGTAGCGCAACGCACACGTACTCAATCGCATACTTTTTGCTCGGCTTTCGCACGATAGCGATAGAAGCAGATTTGGCCACGCCCGAAGTCGCATGGATCACAGCCGCCATTCCCACGCCAAACGCTTCCAGAGAATCGCTGGTAGAGGCGACGGATGGGAACGAGCGTTGGAGATAGCCGAAAGTGTCGGCGCGAACGCGTTTGATCGAGAGACGTGCCTTGATTTCATTCGCAAGAAGATCACCCAGCGCCCCCGTGCCGCTGAGTTGTAGATTGCCATGGGCATCCTTTTCGCTGCCACCGATGCGCGAGGCAATCGGCGTACCCGACTTGTCGCAAATGCCTTCCGACACCGCCACGACGCAGCGACCGAGTCTATCCATCACGCCTTTGACATCTTTGCCGAACTGCTCCATGCTAAACGGGCGCTCGGGCATATAGATTAAGTGCGGGCCATCGTCTGCATACTGGCGACCGAGCGCCGAGGCGGCGGTAAGAAAACCGGCATTACGCCCCATAACGATATTAATTTTAACCCCGCCTAGCGCGAGGTTATCAAGATTATCCCCCATGAACGCGAGCGCAACGAAACGCGCCGCACTACCGAACCCCGGCGTGTGGTCGTTCTGGCGGAGATCGTTATCGATCGTCTTCGGAATGTGGAAACACATAATATCGAGCTTATTCTTGACGGCCATCGTGTTGACGATATGAACCGTTTCCGCCGTATCGTTTCCGCCGATGTAGAAGAAATAACCGACATCGAGCTTGCAAAGCACTTCGAAAATCTTCATGCAATCTTCTTCGGTAGGCTTGCGACGAACGCTACCCAGTGCAGATGATGGCGTGGCGGCCACGAGCTCGAGTTGCTTTTCCGAGACTTTTCGGAGATCGATGAAATTTTCAGAGAGAATACCATCAATTCCATGCAAAGCTCCGTAAATTTTTCCGATAGTACCGCTCTTGCGAGCCGTCATCACGGCACCGACAAGGCTCTGGTTAATGACCATCGAGGGGCCGCCGCTCTGAGCGATGACCATGTTTCGTTTCACAGGTTTTGTTGACATCTGCTTGTCTTCTTGCTCACGTATAGGGTTAAAATCTTGATCTAACTTTCTGAAACCGCTCTGCAGCGTCACGTAACAGCCTTTCGGTTGTTTCCCAGTCAATGCAAGGATCTGTGACTGAAACGCCGTAGTCCATCTTGTCGGGATCAGCGGTGATCTGTTGGCAGCCCCATTCGAGGTAGCTTTCAAGCATAAAACCGACGATCGAGGTATTGCCGAGTTCGATTTGTGCGAGAATATCCTGCACAACCTCTTCCTGTTTGCGTGGATCGTATTCCGAATTACCATGGCTACAGTCCACAACGATCCTTGGGGGCAGACTCGCTTTCTGGAGAACTTTCTCTGCAACACCGATGCTCATGCGGCTGTAGTTGGGGCTATCGCCGCCTCGAAGCACGAGGTGGGTATATTTGTTGCCGCGGGTTTTGAATACCGCCGTCATGCCTTGCTCTGAAACGCCTAGAAAGGAATGCGGACGAGAGGCCGTTCGGATCGACTGCGCCGCCGTCTCTACGCCACCCTGACGAGGGGCGTTTTTAAATCCAACGGGCATCGAAAGCCCGCTGGACATCTCACGATGCGCGTTCGATTCCGATGCACGCTGTCCAATCGCCATCCACGAAAAAAGATCACCGAGGTATTGCGGCATAATCGGATCCAACGCCTCAGTTCCGGCCGGCAGTTGGAGCCTCACCAAATGCATCAAAAACTTGCGAGCAACGCGCAACCCCTCCTCGATATGAAAACCACCGTCGAGAAAAGGATCCGTCAAGAGGCCGCTCCAGCCCATCGTCTCACGGGGTTTCTCGAAATAGACGCGCATGATAATAAACAGGCTCTCGCAAAGCTCATGCGAGAGTGCTGCAAGGCGTGAGGCAAATTCTGTCGCCCCCACGATATCGTGTACCGAGCAAGGACCCACCACAGCGAGCAGGCGCGTGTCGCGTCCATCGAGGATATCCTCAATGGTTTTACGATAGGTTCCCACAACCGCCTCTTGACGTGGCGTGATGGGAATTTCGCGTTGTAGCTCTCGGGGCGTAAAAATCTCCTCTACATCCACGATATTTGTATCGAAAAAGGAACTCATGATTCTTGCTCTCGCGCCTAAGCGCTGTGTTAGTCATTTGAAACTTCAATTCTATCACCCTACCCCTCTCATTTCAAGCAATTTGAGCTTGAAACGGTTTTCCTTTTGAAAACGGTTGTGTTAAGATTGCCAGATGAGCAAGACCGAGGGATCAAAAATCAGAATGCTATCAACTCACGTGGCCAATAAAATCGCCGCAGGAGAGGTTGTTGAGCGCCCTGCCTCGGTCGTGAAGGAGCTTCTCGAAAACGCCCTCGACGCGGGGTCGACTCGGCTCGACATTGTCATTACCGCTGGGGGCCGTAAGCTGATTCGCGTCGCCGATAACGGTTACGGGATGAATCGGGACGATGCTATCATGGCGCCAGAGCGGCAAGCGACGAGCAAGATTCAGGATGTTGACGATATCGAACACATTGCCACGCTGGGCTTTCGTGGCGAGGCGCTGGCCTCTATTGCCTCGGTCTCGCGCTTTACGCTCAGCACGCGCCGTCATGAAGACGATTGCGGTACCGAGGTGACGCTCGCGGGAGGCAAGATGCTAGACGTGAAGGACTGTGGATGTCCGCCGGGCACGTGCATTGAGGTGCGCGATCTCTTCTTCAACGTGCCAGCTCGCCGTAATTTTTTGCGCTCGTTTCAGACCGAACAAGCTTATATCCGGAATACCTTCCTTATTCATGCCCTCGCCCACCCCCATGTCGCGCTGTCGTTAACATGCGATGGCGAAATCACCTACCAGCTCGCTCCGTGTGAAACCTTGCATGACCGCATCATGGAAATCTCCGGACACGAGGAGATGGAGCGACTCGTTCCGCTCGACACCACGCTCGGCGTGGTCCGCGTTTTCGGCTATGTTGGCATTCCGTCCTGGACACGAGCGGACCGTAACGGGCAGCGTGTGTACATTAATCGACGCCCAGCGACCGCGCCCATCGTGCAGTATGCAATCACAGAGGCCTATCCGAAGCTGGAGGGCGACCGCAAACCCATCATCTACCTCTTTATCGACTTGCCGCCCGAGCACGTTGATGTCAATGTTCACCCCACAAAGCGAGAAGTGCGTTTCCGAAACATCTCCGAAGTTCGGGACGCCGTGATCGTCGCAATTTCGGGCGCGCTAAACCGCTCCGCCTCCCCGATTCCCGCCGTGAGCAACGCTCTCGATCCCACCATGGGAACGCCCCCCGCTCCACAACACAACGTAGATCGCTCTCCGGCCTCGTCTCCTCCGTTTGGCGATTCGTCAGCCACGACATTTCGAATGCCTCCACCGGACGTCGTGGTCACAAGCGTTCCACCCGTGCGGCCGGTCCCGACTTTCCCGTTCGATACGCCTTCCGCCGAAACCTTCAGTGGCCCCGCACCGATTCCAGCTCAGACGGATCGCGAGGGCGAAGGCGTGATTGTCACCATGCCCACGGGTGCGCCGTGGACTCAGTTTCGCATTGTCGGCAGGCTCAGTTCGGGCTATGCGATGCTAGAAACGAACGATGGTTATGCGGTTCTTGATCCTGCGGCTGCGCATGAACGTGTGTTATACGAAAAACTCACCGGAGAATCTGGCGCAGCCCCCTGCGCCTCGCAGCGTTTGCTTATTCCGCAATCTGTCGACATGACGCCCCTCGACTACCGGCGCATCGAAAGCGTTCTCCCCTTGCTTCGCGAAATGGGTTTTGGTATCGAACCGTTCGGCAAAGAGACGTTTATTGTAGACGCCATGCCGGACATCCTTTCAGGAACAGCTTGCGAGGCGGTTCTCATCGATACGGCCACAGCGTTTGAAGACGTCGGGACGAAACGCGGCAAAGATCATTGGCGACAGGAAACGATCGCGAAAGCCGCAAGCCGTGCGGCGGTGCGAACAAGCCACACGCTCTCGATTCAGGAGTTAACCTCGATCATTGTCGAGCTGGCGGGATGCAACATGCCCTATACGAGTCCCTCGGGGAGGCCGACTATGATTTATACCTCATCCCGCGAACTGGATAGACGATTTGGAAAAAACTAGCTGAACGAGAAGGCCCCCTCGAGAGAAGAGATGCCTATGCGTCATCCCGCGAGGAGACGAGATCGAGGACGCGCGTGATAATCGTGTCCCGATCCAAACCCTCCGCAATGAAATCAACGCCAGTGAAGTCTTCAAAGTTGATAAGTGGGTTTGTAAAGGCTGCTGTACGCATACTCGCTACGATAGCTTGGCGGACAGAAGTAGCACTCGCCGCTATCACGGTGCAGTGGCGAGGATTCAATCGGAGCGCACGAGCAGCTTTAACCCAAATCTCAGGCGCATACTCCCCAATGCGATCAGAACGATCGACCTTCAAGAGTTGAGCTTCTGGGATGCCAGCCAATTCAAGTTTTTGCTCGACAATAGCAAGTGAACGCGAGGTGACGAAAAGCACTTTGAAGCCTTGGTCAATCGTCTGCTTGCAGATATCCACTACCGTTGTATTGACGGGGGCGTTCTCAACCGCCTTGTCCATTGCCGCTGGGAGCGGAGCCAGCACAGCTTCGGACGTAACTGCCGATCCTGCCCCAAGCAGCTTCGTGACGGCACAAGCCGCTTTCGAGCCGAACAAACTGCGTACAAACAGGGACGGTGTCACACTGACGCCTGCAGCACCAAGAGCCTTTGTAAAAACTTTTTCTAGCATGCCGATTCCATCGATGATCGTGTAATCGAAATCGACAACCAAACCACATGCACGTTTTGCTGCGGTTTCCGGCTCTTGAACTATTTCCTTGTCTGACATCTATTCCTCCCGAAAATGAATGAACTCCACCTGTGATAATTATGGCGTAATGAATGAATGGAATATACACTATATCCGCGTGTACAGTCAAACGACATTTAGTTAAGTGGCGAGTGGCGAGTGGCGAGCGTGACGAGTCGAGAGTTGCGAGGGGATAGCAAGAGGCGAGTCGTTGAATGCCACTCGCCACTCACAACTCGCAACTTCTTGGTTCGACAAAGCTTACGACAAAGTTAGCGACAAGGTTATTTCGCAACTCGCCACTCGCAACTCACTACTCGCTACTTCTCTTATGCCACTTCTCTTAGGCTACCCGCGTTTGATCACGCCGATCGATTCTAAAAGTCGAAGCACTTCGATGCGGGAGTATGGCTTGGCGATAACGGTGTCGAATCCGTGTTTTCTGCATTCCGACATGATTGCGTTGTCGGTATAGCCACTCGTGGCAATCGCTAAGAGATCGGGATCCAATTCTCGGAGTTCTTTTACAACCTCAGCTCCGCCGGAACCACCAGTAATGGTCAGGTCCAAGATGGCGCAGGCAAAGGGATTTTTAGCATCAAGCGCCTGTTTGTAGAGCATTACAGCCGACTGGGCATTCGCGGCCGTTTCCACATGAACCCCTTCTAAGTTAAGCATTTTTTTGAGGAGTGCACAGATCAGAACCTCGTCATCCATAATCAACACGCCGCCTGCCAGCCTAGCTGGGTTTGCATTCGTCGGCAATTCGGGTTCTTTTTCAGGCTCAACATCACCGGGATGCATTTCGACGGGAAGGTAGAACGTGAAGACTGCACCGTGGCCTTCCAGAGAGGAGAGTTCAAGAGTTCCTCCATGTTTTTTAATAATTGAATACGCCGTTGCAAGACCGAGGCCACTGCCCATGCTTTTGGTTGTAAAATAAGGCTCAAAAATCCGTTTTTGAATCGCAAGGATAATTCCTGGCCCCTGATCTTGGATCGAACATCGGATGTAATTCCCTGCGTCAAGGTGCTGGATTTCCCCCTGCTTTACTTCTACGTTTTGTACAGAAATTTTCACTTCTCCGCCAGCTCGCATCGCCTGCCGTGCGTTGATCACAATATTGGATACGACTTGCTCGATCTGCCCGCGATCGACTGCTGTCGCATGGGGTTGATCGTCCTTGCTAAAGCAAAGCTTCACGTTACTGCCTGAAAGATCGAATTCCGCTACTTCCTTCACGAGGGAGCCAATGTCCACCTTGCTATCTTTTTGTGGATCGCCGCCCTTTGAAAAAACGAGGAGTTGTTTCGTCAACCGTACCGCTCGACTCATGGAGCGACTCGCTTCTTCAAGCAGTTCATACTCGTGAGATTCGGGGTCTAGCAAGTCCTTAGCGAGTTCAATGTTGCCAAAAAGTCCCATGAGAATGTTGTTAAAATCGTGCGCAATGCCCCCTGCAAGCGTCCCAACACTCTGAAGTCGCTCAACCTTGTTGCGTTCCTCCTCAAGGCGGCGACGTTCGCGGATATCATGGACTTTCCCATGGTAGCCGCGGATGACGCCTGCAGCATCGAGATACGCGCTAACGGTCACCTCCGCAAGAACGGGATCGCCCTCGCAGCGCTTCAAATTAAGTTCATACGTTCGCGAACCACCCGCCTTGATAAGACTCCATTCTGCGGCGAGAAACTCGGGATTGTCCCGCAACCGTTTCAATTCGGCCGGATCAATGCTATCCCAGACCGGCGTCCCAAGAACATCTTCTGCCCGAAAACCTCGAAACTTCTCATCTGAGGGGCTTAAGTAATCAACGCGCAATTGCTCATCAAGACTCCAAATCACATCCGTCGTGTGCTCGGTGAGGAAGCGATATTTGTGCTCGCTGGCTCGCAGGTTCTTTTCCACCTCCCTACACTGGGTCACCGTCGTGTTGATTGCATCACTCATCTTGTTGATGTTATCGGCCAACACTCGGATTTCGTCGGATCCTGAACTCACGACCGCCGACCGGTGACTGCCGCCCTCAGGCGGCGTGAGGCTCTCCATGGGCTTGCTGATCACACGAACCAGATAGAAGTCGATCAGCATGGCCACCAACATCGCAAGGAGGCAGAAGATCGCGACTTGGCTGAGCACATCCCTGACAACCGCACTCATGTAAGATTTTTCCATCCCAGCACCCGACACGCAAAGCGAACCACCCGCCCAAAACGGGTAAAGCGCCACCCGTAACTTACGACCCGACAGGACCGCATCAACGTGCTGCGGCTTCATGGTGTGCAGGGTCGATTCAAGCAAGCCTGGGTCCTCCATCACTGAGCAAAACGCAGGGAAGGCGTTTGTCTGTGAGCTCGACGAAGCAGTTGATACGCTCGTGTAACACGGCTGCCCATCAATCAGCCTGACGCTAAAAAGATAATCGACACCTAGCCCGGTTGCCAAGCTACTCCGCTTTAACACAACATCGCGATAAGTCGCCGCATCGACCGAATCCGGGCCTGTGATGGTCTCGTGATAATTTTCCGGCAATCCCGCCCAGATCATGCTAGCAGCCGCCAGTAGCCGAGCATCGAGTTCATTTATAAAAACACGTCGAGTCGCTCGATAGCTGAAGACACCGAAAACAAGCGATGCAACGATAAGAACAAGATGGGTTGTCAGCACAATCTGGGTTTTGAGCTTCATATCATATTCCTACATTCATTATGCGAATGCCGTATCCATGCGAGACATCTCAAAAAGCGATTAACCTTGGGAGAATCGCACAGGGGTCAGGACTGAAATCAAAAGACTATCATAATCAGAGCGTTTGCACAACGCCCGAAACGAGGCGTAACCAGAAGTAGCGACTCACCCCTCGCGACTCGCGACTTCTTCTCGCGACTTCTCCACCGTCATCGTCACTTCGCGAAGTGCCCTCTCGATTCCATCGGGGGATCCTAAGACCGTCGCTCGCGGCCCTACACGGACACTGGAACGAATCGACTCGTAGACGTATGCCTTGCCCTCGGCTACTGCCGTGCGAATGTCGCGTCCGCACGCTAACGATGCGGCAATCGCTGCGCCGAGCGAGCAACCCGTGCCGTGCGTAGACAAGGGATTCGAAACGACAGACGTGCTGTACCACGTAAGTGCGTTCCCGTCGAAGAGAACATCTTCCGCCTCGCCACCGGAACGATGTCCTCCTTTGACAAGTGCCGCGCATCCGAAGTTTCGATAGAGATCGATGGCGGCTGAGGCCATCGCTTCACGGGACGAAATTACGCTTCCAAGAATCACCTCCGCTTCGGGAATATTGGGCGTAATCAGCGTAGCCAGCGGTAACAATTTTTGCTTCAGGACCTCGACCGCATCATCGCGGAGGAGCTTAGCACCGCTGGTGGCGATCATGACGGGGTCCACGACCTTTTTGATCTCAGTACGCGTTGCCAAACGCCCGGAGACCACCTCAATGACGTCCGCGGTTGCTAACATGCCCGTCTTCAACGCCGAAATAGCGTACTCCTCCAAAACCGCATCAATCTGGTCGCCGATGAAATCCGCTTCTGGGATCATTACCGCGCGCACACCGTACGGATTCTGTGCCGTTAAGGCCGTGATCACCGTGCAGGCATGAAGCCCAAAGGTGTGGAAAGCGCGGATATCTGCTTGAATTCCAGCATTTCCGCCACAGTCGCTTCCAGCAATCGTCAACGCCGCAATTTGTCTTTCTTGACTCGCATCTAACCTCATCGCTATTCTCCTCTTCGTGCTCGTTATCCAAATACCGCAGGACTCCCCACCCAGGTTAGGTGCGTGATTTTACCCGTTCAAGGTGGGCCGAAACGCGCCGGTTCTTACGGAGCTCCCGCAAACGTCGCGCTCTGGCCATTCGCTCATACCATGAGCGTTCAGGGTGGGCTGAAGTGGTTTTTACAAGATCAGCACCGAGGACTTGTTCGGTAACAACAGCTAAAGCGTATTTACCGAACCAGTTGTAGCGACCCACATAGTGAGTGCCGCCCGTGTCACGCAATTCGCAGAGCCCAACGCTCGTTTCGCGGCATTGCATGTTGGCCAAGCCATACGCCATACCCGTACCCAGCAATTTCGTGCCCGCTTCTTTAAACGTCCAGAGCACCGTACAATCTCCCACATGATCGTCCTTGTCGATCATGCGGTCGTGTTCTGAGATGAACCGCTTGCGTAGATAGGGTAGTCGCCACGATCGCTTTTCCATGTCGATGCCGATCCGAATGCCTGCCCTTTTCGCATACGCTGCAAAAACTAGGGATCCCTTGTGGGAAAGCGAACAAGAAAGCCGTGCATAACGTCCGTTGTCTGGATTGTAGACAACCACATGCGGGCAGCCCTTTTCGTTCTTGCGCACGTGCACATGCTGTGGCATCTCGGCAATGCCATCACGAACAATCAATCGCTTGAGCGCGATGCGCACAGCAAGCCACTCGTCACGCCGACGTTCGCCTGTAAAACTTTCGCATTCCTTGAGGTCCTCGTTGGTAAACCAATCACTCGCACTGAAGCGACTTCCAATAGCAGCAGGAACATGCCATAAAACCGCACTGACGAGCGGGTGATCCGGCATGACATTCTGCATCGCGGTGAGTTCTTCAGACACCCAGTTGAGCATGCTCCGTTTAGCCAATGATAAGCTCGGCGATCTGCACGGCATTGAGGGCAGCACCCTTCAACACTTGGTCGCCCGAAATAAAGAGGTCAATACCCTTGCCGTCATGACGCGAAACGTCTTGACGGATACGTCCTACTAGCACGTTACCCTGCCCAGACGCATCGTACGGCATCGGATACGATTTAGCCGATGGATTGTCGACCAACACCACGCCAGCTGCTTCTCCCAGAACGTTGCGAACCATTTCGGGGGTAACCGGGATAGCGAACTCGATGTTTAGCGACTCCGAGTGTGCACGCATCACGGGTACGCGAACGCAGGTGCAGGTGACCATCAGGGCGTCATCGTGCAGCATCTTCCGGCTCTCATAAAGCATCTTAAGTTCTTCCTTTGTGTATCCATTGTCATTGAAGACATCGATATGAGGAATGATGTTAAACGCAATACGATGCGCAAAGACGCTCGGCGCGATGGGTTGACCATCAAGAACCTGCCGCGTCTGCAGAATCATTTCATCCATGCCCTTGGCACCCGCCCCACTGGTCGCCTGATAGGTAGAAATAATAAGCCGCTTCAAGCCGAACGCACGGTGCAACGGTGCTGCCGCTACGAGCATGATGATCGTTGAACAATTCGGGTTCGCGATTACACCCTTGTGCCATTTGACATCCTCGGGGTTGACTTCAGGCACCACAAGCGGAACATCCGCCTCCATGCGGAACGCGCTGGAATTATCGATCATGACCGCACCGGATTCAACGACACTCTGGCGAAACTCTTTCGAAACCGATCCACCCGCGCTGAAGAGAGCAATATCGACACCTTTAAAAGAATCGTGGGTGAGCTCCTCAATCGTGATGTCCTCACCACGAAACTTCATCTGCTTTCCCGCTGAACGAGAAGAAGCGAGTAGTTTCAACGAGCTTATCGGAAAATTGCGCGCTTCGAGCACCTTGATCATTTCGACGCCAACGGCACCGGTGGCACCTGCGACGGCTACTGAATACTGACGATTGTTTTTCACGTATGACCTGCATCCCTGCCCGATTCGGGCTGTTGTTTATAGAACTTCGCAGAGTATACCGAATTGCCGAAAACTCGGCAAGGATGCATTTTAGCGGTTTTTCTTCCCTTTCTCTGGATTTATTGGTACAATTTAAACTGAAAATCTCCCCTAAAAGCATCATGGCAAAAGAATTAAAATCCTTTTTAAAGAACATCATCCGCTCAGCGACGCGCAAGCCCGAGAATGTCAAATTGACCGCTTGGGGAAAAGAGCGTGTCTTCTCGTGCTTTGACTTGTACGATGACACCTTCATCTTCGAGGATGGAATTTGGGATCATATCGAGAACAAGGACTCGGTCGTTCTCGTGCCCAAGTCCGCCCTGTCTGTCAACCCCGACAAGCGGGCACGCCGCATCTTCGGGAACATCATGACCGTCAGTTCGGGCAACCATGCTGTCACAACCCTACCCATCCTCGCCGGTCAATTCTGGAATATTCCCGCCGTACCAGAAGCGAATCAAGGAGACATCCTGCGAAAACGGATGGTTTGCTGTAACTTCGTTGGCGAGACCTTCGAAATCTCCCAACGCGAAGTCTCGACGCCCAACGTCGTAGAAATGGATGATTGGCTTCAGGCTCTCGGCTGCCCCATGCGCCGAATTGTGCTGACTGACCGCGTGAATGAAACGCTTGAATATTACAGCAGACGCGGCCAGGAATGGCGAATCAAGCCCTTGGCTTGGACGCTTGAAGAAATGGACGCAGCCTTGCGCGGCAGCATCTGCCGCATGCACTCTGTCATCCGCTACTACCACAACGTAAAAGGTGTCCACTTCCTCTCCTACACGAACTTCATGGAATGGGGCAAGCTGATTAGTGAAAACCCACAAGAGTTTTTGAGGGGTCTCAACGAACTCGCCGGACAAGGCACAGAGGCAAAAGTACCGAACCTACTTCTCGGTAAATACCAGCGACACCACGAAATCGAACTCTTCGGCGCTCCCCCTGGATTCGCCATGAGCACCTTGGTGCCAGCAATCCTCGATCTCTACAAACATACCCAGAGAAACCCATTCTCGGAAAAAGACGTTGAAGAGCGGTTCATCGCCATTGCGCAGAAGTTCAAGAGCTCGCTTCCCTACCCCGCCCTCGGCGATGAATCGACTCCCGCGTTCATGGAAACCCTCTACCGAAATATCACGGGTGCCGTCTACTTCGACGAACACAACACGATGTCGCGCGCCTTCGATGATTTACGCACCGCACTACCCGGCGCAACCTACATGCTCGGGAACCGCTTCCTCCACGAAGGCGTGGGCGCCAGAACAATCGCCATTCTCGACTCGTTGGAACAGGGAATATCCCACGGGGATCGGATTGAATATGTCAACGTCTATGAAATTCGCTCCGTAACAGAACATGTGCGCCTCGGCGAAGGCAAGACGCGCGAAATCGTTTACAAAACCATGTGGGACCCCCTCGTCGTTCGGCTCATCGAAAAACGTCTCGCCCAAAAGAGCACGGGGTATGGTGCCTACACATTGGCTCGAACCCAAGCCTTCCGCACGCTTGGCATTTCTTTTGATAAACATTCGCTTCTCGCGCGCAATGATGGTTGCTTGGGCGACGTCCACTATTTCACCCGCGCGCGCTACCCCGGAGAGCCCTTCAACAGCCTCCCAGACTTCTGCTTCTACAACCGAGATCAACGCACAGGCAAGTACGATACCAGCCACGAATCCGCCGATATCGTCCGTGTGCTGATCATGCTGATGGGCTCGGCCGCCGCCGAAAATTTGATTCTGAAAAAATTCACACCAGATGGTTCCATCCGTTTCGCTGAAGGCAAAGAGATTATCGAATTCGGATACGACATCCGCTACGGCAAAGAAATGCCGCTACGCGTCTGGCTCTGTTCGGTACGCGGCACGATGGGCTGGCTTGATCGATCGCACACGCAGGAGAATCTCGGCAGACTCTTCGAATACTATATGAAGAAATTCGCCAACACAGTCTTTCATTACGCCAAGAAGCATACGGTCATCTCCAAATGGGACATCGCCGATGCGTTCTATAACGGATTTGCCGCCCATACGCGTGAAATCTGCTGGAACTACACAAATCGACGCGAACAGTTCGATAGCTATGAGCCTCGAATATTCGGCGACTACAAATTCTCGGAAAGATGGAAGTTCGCCCTCTGGTCGTTGGAACAACAGAAGCTACGTCTCGACGAATTAGCAACGCTTTTTAAAGACGAATTCAACGCCTTAGCCGACGCCGAGGAAAAAAAACAAGCATGACACAGAAACACTCTGTTCGCACCTTCTCTTCGCTCGCCGTTTTCGTTGTGGCCTCCTATGCGGGATGCCAGATGCTTTCGGACATCGCGAGCCTGAAGATCGGCGTCGTCATGAACTATGCCGTTGACATGGGGACTTTTATCTACCCGTTCACCTTCACACTGCGCGACCTCGCCCACAAGATGATCGGCAAGAAGGGCGTCCGAACCCTCGTCATCACGACGGCCGCCGTCAACCTCTTCATGGCCGCTTACCTGTGGTTCTGCACCCGAGTAGCCCCCGACACATCGTGGGCTCTCAATGCCGAATTTAAAGCCATTCTCGGACCCGTCTGGCGCATCGTCATCGCCTCCATCATCGCAGAGGTTTTCAGTGAACTCGCCGACACCGAAGTCTACCACTGGTTCCGATCCAAAACGCCAAACTACCAATGGGCCCGTGTGCTGCTCAGTAACTGCGTCTCCATTCCCATCGACAACCTCATCTTCTCCATCGGCGCATTCGCCTGGGCCCTGCCATGGGGGGTTGTCTGGCAAATCTTCGTTATCAACCTGACCGTTAAAGCCATCATCGGCGTGATCGGCATACCGCTCATTTACCTCATTCCGAATCGATTCGACCGGTTTGATGAACTCGACAGGAAAAAGGATACGCATGAGTTGTGATGTCCCCAATAATGGCCTCCACGCCGAGAGGCAAGTGTACCGCGCAAGAATGTCCGTCTCCCCCGCCCATCTCGACGCGCTGCTCGACGCCCTGTACATCATGGACGATCCGCCCGGCTCTTGGGAGGATGTCGAAACGGGCGAAGCCTGGATTGAAGCATTTGGCATTTCCCTCAAGGAAGTGGAAGCCGCCGCTCGCGAGATGGCGGAGATTGCAGAGTCCGTCGACGGCATCCCGCACGCAGCACGTATCGAGCCACTGGCCAAAGAGGACTGGACTGAATCTTGGAAGCGCTTCTTCCACGTGCTCCACATCACGAACCGCATCACCGTGCGCCCCATCTGGGAAACCTATTCTCGCGCCGAAGATGAAATCGTGATCGACATCGAACCGGGCATGAGCTTCGGAACGGGCATCCATCAGACCACGCAATCTTGCATCAAGTTTCTTCAGCAACTTGCCGACGAAGGCTCGCTCGAACGCTCCGTCATCGACATGGGCTGTGGCTCGGGCATCCTCGCTATCGCCGCCCGTAAACTCGGCTTTAACAACGTTTCGGGCTACGACTACGATCCCTCCGCTGTGAAAACCGCAGTTGAAAATGCTGCTACGAATGGTCTCGAAATCCCCTTCCACGAAGGCGACGCGCTTGCCCCCGTATTGCCGCCGGCCGACATCTTGGTAGCCAACATCCTCGCGCCTATCCTGCTCCAAGCGGCGGCATCCATTTGCGACGCCGTAAGCGCACACCCAGGCCACGCCCTTGTGCTTTCTGGCATTCTCGACAATCAATACGCTGCTGTAAAAGCCGCCTACGCCGCACAAGATTTCATCGAACGCAATTCGATCCTCGATGGCGAATGGCGCTCCGGCCTCTTCACACGCAACCCCGTTTAGCGGGTGACAAGCGGGACGCACCCCTCGATTCGAGTGGTGCGAATTCAAGCTGATTAAATCGCGCCCAAGCGCGGGAGAAGCTCCTCGACCACCGCTCGGCGGGTCACCGCAATTTTCCACCGTAATTGCTCAGGCGAAGTGCAATAATCAAGCTCTTGCGTATACCCCAGCCGCGAATTTGCTTCAACTAACGCTACCGTCGCTTCAGCGTTGCGAATCTCCGCTTCGGCAATGTCGATGAGTTCTCGCAAAATAGCAGGATGTTCAGACACCGGAGAAGCTACTGGAGGCGCCAGAGGACCCGCATCTACCATGTTCTTTCGACCGCCCACCCAGGGAGGCTTCGTGTTGATACAAATGCCCAGACGCCACTTGAGCGCATGCCACCGCTTAACATGGACGGTTGTGCGTGCTGTGTTTTCGATAAACCGGGCAACGCCTAGCAGGCTTTCAAGCGCCTCGAACGGGCGACCTGTCAGTTTCTTTCCCACGCCTTCGAGCGCATCGCAACCTTCTTTGAAAAGCTCCATCATGCGCGTGTATTCAGCCGTCTCCCATCGCAGTTTTTCTGCTTGATCGGGGCTATAGCGATAAATGGGATTGCAGGTCTCGTTTGGATTACGCATGGAACGGGAATCGATCGGCAGCAGCTCGCTCCGCTCGAAAAAGAGGGGGTAAGCAGGGCCAATACGGCAAGGCCCATATTGATCCTGATTCGTCGGAATACAGTGACTCATGCCTTCGCTTAAGCACTGGAGTGCCGCCAGTACGTCCTCAACATGAGCCGCGCCAAAATCTCGCGCCAAAATACGGGCTAGCCGCTCGTTGAGATCGGGCATCGGCTCTAAAAACGCCACTTTACCGAGTTCGGGTATCATGGACGGCCAAAATCCGTAGCTCCACGATTCCATAATTCCATCAAGACGCAACTCTTCTTGCGCGCGATTGACGGCCAAAAAACGTTTCATCCAGGCCTGGGGTGCTGGCAGATAGGGCACGGCACCTATGTCCCACGTATTGCCGCCTGTGTTCGCCTGAGCATACATCCGCACGCCACGCCGCTTGGCCGCAGCCGATTCCGTGGCGAAGTACGTGCCGGGGCCGGTAAACCAGAGTGTGTAATCGGTGCAGATTTCCATAACGCCTGGTGCGACCTCGAAGGTTTCGAACATCTCAAAGGTGGCCATCACGGTGATGTCTGTCGGTAGCCGCTCGATCAGCTTAAGTCGAATATCAGCGTCGAGGTAGCCCCAGTTATAGGACCAGAAAACGACATCTGCGTCTGGCTTGCTCGCGCGCACAACATCGCGCAACAGCCTCACAAACTCCGGATAATCATCGCAAGGAAACCAGCCCGGGCTTGGTTTTTTATCGCCAAGCGATGACTTCCAATCACGACCTGTGGTGCGCACATCGTGAGAGGGAAACTCACACGCCTCGCCAACAAAAATGATTCCTTTTAGCCCAGGACAATATTCGAACAAGCGCCCCTGTCGAGAAGCGTAGTAAGCGTGGGCATCCGGTTCAGAAGGATGAAGTTCATTTTTGAAAAATGATAGACAATAGGTGTCGATTCCGAAAGTCGCGGCGCGGCGAATCACGCCATTGGCGAGGGTGCAGGCGTCGGGATTATCCATCACGTAGCGTAAATCCAACATAATGGCATCCATGCCCATGTGAGCGATGGCAGCTAAGCGCTCATCGGGATACATGTTGATCCCAAATCCAGAATGGATAATGCGTGGGGAGAAGCGGGCGATTCGCCGACTCGTTCCTGGTTCGAGCCCGGGAACGCCGTTTAGATTCATTTCGTCTTCCAGAAAATAACATCCCTGGGCGGTAGCGCGTTCGTCCACCCCAGCAATATGGATCCCCGCCTCTGTGCGGATTTCAAATGTTCGCGGAGGCAACTGGGGATCGACAGCAAGCTGGATCGCGTGCTGATAAGGGCTGTCGTCTGTCACGACAGGAATTTCTAAGCCCATCGAAACCGAGAAGTAGTCGCGCAGATCCTCGGCTGCTCGGTGGAGCACAGCCCCCGCCTGCTTGGGACGGAGGATGCACCATTGTTCCGTGACCCGTGTACCCGTAAAGACGTGAGCCTGTTCCGGTTTCAGGCGGTCGGGTTGATGTACCGGTAATGCTCCGTTGCGAAAATCGTACAATTTTTTCATGGGTAGGGTTACTGTATTTCCTAAAAAGCGTCAGCGAACTGGGCTAATTCTTTCCGGTAGCGATCTTTCATTTGGACTTTGGACAGTCCTTGTTGGCTATTGAATATTCCATCTCTTCCATAGTTTAAACCCTTTTCGGATGGGGTCAAGCTAAGCAGGCGGCGCCCCAAGATCGGGTATTGCGAGTTGCGCGCCTTCTTGCTGTGCGGACGCATGGGCGATAATGCCTGGCGCACAATACTTGGCGGCCGTCCAGACGTTGACGGGAGGCAAGGTTCCTGATGTACAGGCCTTTAGAAAGTCATCCACCAAAAACTGATGGGATCCAAAATGACCGTTGCCTAGCGATGCGAATTCCTTGGGCAAGCGTTCACGATCATGAACGGCCGACAAGCTACTAAAGAAGTCCGCTTGCACCCCTTCCATCTGGATGTCGCCCGAGGCAGCCGGCTTATAGTTTGGGATGCACTTGAGTTGCTCGATAAGGTCCTCGACTTGTCCATCGTGGGTAATCCATGCGCGCGCATTGGCTTGCTCCTCATAACAAGCTTTGGTTCCGTAAATTCTGCACCGCACGCTACCCGTTACCGGACTCGTCAAACCCACGCGTCGGAACTCGTTGATGCGCACCATCCCGCCGTCCGACGTTCGATACAAAGCAGTTTCGTTGCTGAAGTTGTTTCTCCAGTAACTCAGTTCTTTGTTGAAGATGCCGTCTTCATGATCATCGACATACCCGAGACACGACACACTCGTCATCCTAGCACCCGTAACTCCCAGAACCATGCCACAGGAATGGGTCGGGTAGTACATCGGGGGGAAACTTGCGTATTGCTTCCATTCCGAGCCATTGCTCCCCTGATAAGGCCCGTAAAATCCGTGCTCCATGTCATGGTTATATTCGCCCTCGGCGTAGACAAATCGTCCCATCTCACCCGCAGCGAATCGTTTACGACAGTAAAGGGTCGCGGGCTGGTAGTAACTCGTTTCTCCCATCATATACGTGAGCCCCGTCTCCTCGACGGCTTGTATCAGTTGCTCAAGTTCTTCGATGGATATTGCCGCCGGTACAGCACTATAGACATGTTTGCCAGCGCGCAACGCAGCAATGGCCTGCGGTGCGTGCATCCAGCGTTGCGTAAACACCGCAACGGCATCCACATCGCTTTTTAGAAGCGCCTCCAGAGTGCTGTAAGTGTTTTTAATTCGAAATAAATCTTTAGCTTGCGATAGACGCTCGGGCAGGGTCTCGGCTAGATAAACCTCCGAGACGAGGGGATGAGCCTGAAACAGCGGAATAAAAGCGCGTGCAAAGCCTCCCGCTCCGAGAACGCCAATCTTAAGGGTCTTCATATCAATTTTTTCCTTTCAAAATCTCAGGAAGAGTCTATATTCATACGGTCGAAACTGTCAATGGGGAAATTAAACCTGATCGTAATCGGTCAGTGACGGGGGGTCCCCCCCGTTGACTGCCCGATTACAGTCGCG